>JAQVPO010000040.1 GCA_028702015.1 Synergistaceae bacterium
CTGGAAGTGCTGGAGAAGATAGCCTCTCTGGGAATGTTTGTTCAATACGGAGGAGGGCTTCGTTCAGAGGGCAGCATAAGAGACGCTCTATCAGCAGGAGCCAACAGGGTAATGATAGGAAGCCTGCTCTTCAAGAGCAGTGACATGCCCTGTCATATCGCAAGCGAATTCGGCCCGGCAGCGATGCCGGCAATAGATGTCAAGGCTGGGAAAGTAGTACATTCAGGGTGGCTAAGCGAAACTGAGATGACCCCCAAAGAAGCTATCGGATGGCTCAGAGAGACAGGATTTTCAATTTTTCTGGTTACAAATACAGACCGTGACGGCATGATGTCAGGAACAGACCCGGAACTCTACAGAGAATTGACAAAAGGTATGAACGACATCGTCGCAGCAGGCGGAATAACTACAGTAAACGACATCCTGACCCTTAATGATCTGGGAACCGCAGGAGTCATCGTGGGCAAAAGCCTCTACGAAGGCGGAATCACAATTTCAGACGCGCTTAAAGCTGCAGCAGGAAAGGAAATATAAATTATGTCCAGTATAGATATGAGCCTTATCAAATTCAATGAAAAGGGACTTGTTTCCGTTGTTGTCCAGGATTCAGCAAGCGCTGAAGTGCTCATGGCGGCATGGGCAAACAAAGAATCGCTGGAGCTGACTGCTGCTTCAGGAAATCTGACCCTTTGGAGCCGCTCAAGAAAAAGTATATGGAAAAAGGGCGAAACGAGCGGCAACGTGATGAAGGTCCTTGAACTGCGTATCGACTGCGACGGAGATACACTGCTGGCAATAGTCGAGCCTGCCGGTCCCGCTTGTCATACTGGGAGGCAAACCTGTTTCTACCGCTCCCTCTGGGGAAAAGAAAACTCAACAGAGGCTACCTTCCTGGGGCGTCTCTGGCGCTATCTGAACAAGAGAAAATCAGAAAGCCCGGAAGAAAGCTACACGGCAAGGCTCCTTGCAAAGGGTCCTTCAAGGGTAGCCCAGAAGGTCGGAGAAGAGGGAGTGGAGACGGCGATAGCCGCAGCAACAGGAGACAGGGATGCATTTCGTTATGAGGCAGCAGATCTGCTCTACCATCTGCTTGTAGCCTGTATCTCTTCAGGTGTCACTTTAAACGATGTTCTTGATGAACTGATGTCTCGCCATAAAAAGGACAGACAGCAATGATAGCGATAATAGATTACGGAGCAGGCAACCTCCAAAGCGTACAGAACGCTCTCAACTTCATCGGATGTCCAAGTACAGTGACATCCGCCCCTGCAGAAATAAAATCAGCAAACGGGGTCATTCTCCCTGGAGTAGGTGCATTTGGAAGCGCTATGGCTGAAATACACAGGCATGGGATGGCCGATACCATCATTGATGCGGCAAAAAGCGGGAAACCCTTTATTGGCGTATGCGCGGGAATGCAGCTGCTTTTTGAAGAGAGCGAGGAAAGCCCCGGTGTCCCGGGCCTCGGCGTGCTTAATGGAAAAGTGCTTCTTTTTCCCTCAGGGCAAGGACTCAAAATACCCCACATGGGATGGAATTCAATAGCGGTCCAAAAGAAAAGCAGACTTCTCGAAAAACTGTCCGGTCAGCCTTACATGTACTTTGTACACTCATATTATGTCAAAGCAGATAACGAAGAAATTGTTTCAGCGAGAACAAATTACGGCATAACCTTTGATGCGGCCGTAGAACAGGGAAATCTTTTCGGATGTCAGTTTCACCCTGAAAAAAGCGGCACCGAAGGCATTTCCATATTGAAACGTTTCGCGGAACTTGCGGGAGGAAACTAAAATGTACGCACAAAGGATAATTCCATGCCTTGATATAAAAGACGGCAGGGTCGTCAAGGGGATAAATTTCGTTGACCTGAAAGATGCAGGTGATCCGGTGGAATGCGCGGTCGCCTACGAAGCGGCAGGAGCTGACGAAATTGTATTTCTCGATATAACCGCGACCAGCGACGCGCGCAAGACTGTTGCAGAGCTTGTCAGGGCTGTTGCATCAAAGGTATTCATACCAATTACTGTGGGCGGCGGGATACGCACTGTTGATGATATCCGAGCCATTCTCAGGGCGGGAGCCGACAAGGTCTCTCTTAATTCCGCAGCAGTCAGGAGACCGGAACTCATTACTGAGGGAGCAAAAGATTTTGGAAGTCAGTGCATAGTCGCAGCTATAGACGCGAAAAAGGCGGGGAAGAGCGCATGGGAAGTCTACACTGCGGGAGGAAGGGTCCCTACGGGACTTAATGCCGTTGAATGGGCCGTTGAAGCAGAAAAGTTAGGAGCGGGAGAGATACTCCTGACCAGTATGGACAGAGACGGCACAAAATCAGGCTATGATCTTGAGCTTACATATGAAATAAGTTCTAAGGTAAATATCCCTGTCATCGCGTCAGGCGGTGCCGGAAAATATTCGGACTTCTACGAGGCTTTCACGCGCGGGACGGCAGATGCTGTGCTTGCAGCATCACTCTTTCATTACAATGAGATCCCCATACCGGAGCTAAAAAAATACCTGGCTGGCAGAGGGATCTCAGTAAGATTATGACCTGTGCTCTTTTCTTATACGTGCACGGGCTGCACCCGCATGGGCTGAAAGTCCCTCGTTCTTCGCCATCACTTCAGCAAATGGTGCCAGCATTTCAGCCCCCTCAGGCGTTATACGCTGAAATGTGCACACTTTAAGAAATGTCATAACAGAGACGCCTCCTGTGTATCTTGCTGCGCCCATCGTTGGGAGCGTGTGATTTGTGCCTGCAACGTAGTCTCCGAAAACTTCTGCTGATCCTTCTCCAATAAAGAGTGAGCCGTAATTTCTCAGCAGAGGGACGAGCTTATCCGGTTCTGCAGTATTTATCTCAAGATGTTCGGGAGCGATCTCGTTGGCAGCCTCTGCTGCCTCTTCGAGCGAATCAGCTATCATTATTACCCCGTTGTTTTCCCAGGCAATAGCAGCAATATCAGCAGTATCGAGACCTTCCAGCTGTTTTTTTACCTCTGTTGAAACCCTCTCAGCAAGTTCTTCTGAGGTGGTTATCAATATGCCGGCAGCATCGACATCATGTTCAGACTGAGCAAGGATGTCGGCTCCTATTACAGCAGGATCTGCGTTTTCATCTGCAATGACCAGCACCTCGCTTGGGCCGGCCACAAAATCTATTCCGACCTTTCCATACACCTGACGCTTTGCTTCTGTAACATATTTATTTCCGGGACCAACGATCATTGCAACCGGCGAGATACTGTCCGTACCATATGCAAAAGCAGCTACTGCCTGAGCCCCCCCAACAGCATAAACCTCATCTGCGCCTGCGATCTTCAGCGCTGCCAGCGTTGCAGGATGCGGCAGGCGGCTTCCTGACATCGGCGGGACTGCTGCGCAGACACGTTTGACGCCTGCACTTTTTGCCGGGATCACAAGCATAAGTGCTGTGGAAAAAAGAGGGTGGTTCCCGCCAGGAACGTAACATACGCACGAGTCCACCGGAATAATACTGTGCCCCAGGAATATGCCTCTTGATGTTTCTGTTGCAAGAAGCGGCGTTATAGTGCCAAGCTGCAGCAGTGCAAAATTCCTGATATTATACGCGGCTTGTTCGATTGCTCCTCTAAGCTCCTGTGATATGGATGAGTAGGCTCTATCTATCTCTTCCTCCGATACCCTGAAGGAATCCATAGCAGCTCCGCCAAACTTCTCGCTGTAGAAAGAGAGGGCGCTGTCTCCCTCCTTTTTTACCCTGTCGATTATTTCCTTTACGTATGAAAAAACTGCAGGGTCATCTTTAAAGTTTCTGTCCGCTGCTTTTTTATAACAGAACATTACTATCACTCCGTCCGTGGATCCTTGTATTTACTATGCTAAAATAGCATCTGAATATCTTAGTGTCAATAAATTTGCCTGTCTGCTGGCATAACGGGCCGGCAGACCTCCGCCTGCAGATTCTGCTATTTCCGCTGACATTGTTTTTCATTCGTCTTAATCTTATAATCAGCCTGAATATTAATTAAGGAGGTATGCCTTTTGAGGAGGAAGGACAAGGAAGTAACTTCACGTGATTGGATAACGGATGTACTGGACAAGGGAGTCTGGATGCAGCTTGCTATGGCAGGAAAGGATGGCAGTCCTTATATTGTGCCTCTCAACTACGGCTTCAAAGATGATTTCATTATCATTCATGGAGCAAAGGACGGCAAAAAAATCGACCTGCTGAAAGAAAACACCAAAGTCGCCTTCAACGTTTCAATAGATACTGAACTGATCCGCAATGAAGATAATCCTTCCGAATTCAGCATGAAGTACAGAAGTGTCTCTGGTCTTGGGATCGCTGCTTTTATAGAAGATCCTGAGGAGAAAAGAGAGGCACTGAAAATACTGATGGAGCACTATCGCGGCCCTAAAGAACCTATGGCTGAAGGCATGCTCAAGGCGACATCTGTAATAAGGATACAGATAACTGAACTGACAGGAAAAACCAGTTTCTATGCAAAGCCCGAATAAAAGCTGTGAGCAATAAATAAGCGGAGGATTACCATCCCTTTGGCATCCTCCGCTTATTCATCAATCTATTCTAGTCTGGGACTGACCCTTCTTCTGCACGTTCCTTTATGTATTTCATGCGGACTTGGAGGATTCTGTGATTCTGGACCTCAAGGACCCTGATATCCCATGATCCGTACGTTACAAGCTGGCCCTGGGACGGGAAGTCTCCGGAAAGTTCCAGCACCATTCCTGCAAGAGTATCAACATCTTCAAAAGCTGTATCGAAGGGATACGCCAGCGCATCAGAGAGCTCTTCCAGGTTTACCTGTCCCTGGACCAGATATGTATCATCATCCTCTGCCTGTATCTCTGGAATTTCAGTATCGTATTCGTCCTGTATGTCTCCGACTATCTCTTCAATGAGGTCTTCAAGAGTTATAAGACCGGCCATGCCGCCATATTCATCTATCACTATTGCTATATGGGTCCTTGACTGCTTCATGGTATCAAGAGCTTCGTCTGTCTTCATAGTTTCAGGAACAAAGAGAGGCTTTCTCATCAATTTCTGTATTGAGATGTTTCTTTCTCCGCGTGACAGCGGACCGAGAAGGTCCTTTGCATACAGTATCCCGATCACCTGATCAAGATCTTCTCTGTAGACAGGGATCCTTGAATGTCCGCTCTCTATGAATATCTTTACAGCTTCTTCCGCGGTTCCGTCCTGTTCTATCGCATAGACATCCGTTCTGGGCTCCATAACCTCGGAAACTCTTGTCTCTTCAAAGGCGATGACCCCGTGGATCATCTTTCGTTCATCCTCTTCAAGAGCACCGGCTGCGCTTCCTTCAGAAACTATATGGTCGATTTCCTCACGGGAGACAATGGAACTATAGGAGACAAGATCCATTCCTGTGATCTTTCCAAACAGCCGCAGCACAACTCTAAGCGACCATGTCACGGGAGTCATTACAGAGCTGATAAAATAAAGTATCGGAAGTGAAGAGAGGAGTACGCCTTCTTTTTTAGCTATGGCAAAATTTTTCGGCAGGATCTCACAGAAAATTACAATCAGGATCGTCATTATCGCAACGGCCAGAGCAGGCCCCAATGCGCCAAAAAGCTTAAGTGCCAGGGTAGTGGCAACAGCGCTTGCTCCGATATTTACCAGATTGTTTCCTATGAGGGTAACATTTATTGCTTTGGCTGTATTCTCTGCAAGCCAGAGAAATCCCTTTCGGCGATACGGATATTCATCAGATAGAGCCAGTAACTTCCCTTTCCCTGCTGCCGTTATTGACGTCTCGGTTGCACTGAAATAGATTGAGAGTATCAATAAAACGACCAGCAGGATTATACTGCCGGATATATCGGAACTCACCAACGATCGACCTCCTTGAAAATAAGGGAGCATTGTTCCTCAAACTATATGCTCACACCTGCATAGCATAACACAAACCTCCGGAAAAAAGGAGTCGTGCAAAAATTTAATTATAGGATCGGGATGGATCTGTCAAGATTTATATTAGATTTCTCCGTCATGTTCAAAGGCATATGAATTTATAACTTCAACTGCCCGTTCCAGTTCAACGTCCACGCCCTCCGATATCTTCAGCGCATTGTTAAGTGTCATTGGTATTCGGATAGAAGGCAAAACTCCGCCTTCGCCGTTACGGCTGTCTATCTGAACTTCCTTGTTCTTATCCAGAGACTGCCCATAAGGCCAATGCACAATAATGCCCCCTGATATTTTAGCCTCGCTGCCCGCCAGCCCGAAAGAACCGTTGGTTCCATAAAATCCCACAGTCTCCCCTTGGAGAAGATCCTTTATTCCCTTTGCCAGCCCCTCTCCCGAACTTACACATTTCAAATTGATAAGAGCAACGACCGGTCCCTTGAAGTTCGGGGCCTCCGGATTGATGTAGAGCCCGTAATCAGATCGGCTGTTTTTTACTGAAGGGTCGGGACATATCTCCATTCTTCCTGTCACTGTATTATACGAATTCTGATATTCGTAAAGCACCTTTTCAGTGTAGAACGATGCCAGAATGTCAGCAACCATTGAATCCAGACCCCCGACGTTGTTTCTGATATCCAAGATAAGGCCCCTGACCTTGGCTTTTTTCAATTCGCTCAGGGCATCCCTAAACAAACCAAGCGTAGAAGGCGTTTCCCCTGTTGCGTTCAGATCGAGATCTAGTTCTCCCCATAGCCTGATATAACCAATGTTTCGCGGTAGAACTCTTTTTTCAACCATCGCTGCGGGAGGATCCTGCGGATCTTCCGCATCCAGGATCAGGTCTCTAAGTCCATCGGAAATTATGCAGTCGGGGTAATTTTTGCGTAAGGATAATCCCTTGTCATCATAAGAGCATAAAGATATTTTTTCTATGCTGCGGTCAATGTTTGAGAATGTTATTGCTGCGGAAGTATTTATCGGAGCCCTGGTAAGATACCGGACCTTCTGGCTGGTAAGGGCCTCATCTGTTGCAGGGTTGCAGCCAAAGATGACAGGTACTTTATTCAGTACATCTTCGACAGGGCGGCCATCCCATTCAATGATCTCCGCTCCTGGTCGCATTCCCTTTGCATAAGCCTCCCCGGATCTATCGACCCAGTTTGCTATCAGCTTTCCATCTGATAGTTTTACAGCTGAAAATCCGAACCCGCCTCCGATAAATTTATTATCGATCTCATGTATCGATGTCATGCGAACATGTCCATCGGGAATGCTGAACAGGTATTCTTTCAAGGCCAAATAATAGGCGGTAAAATCATTTGATTTTTGTGCATTGTCAATCTTGGGTCTGATTTTTTTATATAGGTATTCCCAATCTATTTTTTTCCAATCTGTAAAAGCATATTCACATGAAAATTTTTTGTGAAGTTTTTCAAATGACTCACTCCACGAAAGTTCGCTGAAATCTTCTGCTATAGGAGCAGCATATCCATCATTTTGAAACGAGGTGCCTCCTTCAGCAGCTATGCCAGGCCAACAGAGATAAAAAACTGTAAAGAGGAGAGTCAGGATCACTCCCTTTAAACAGAACAACGGCAATGCTGTTTTTCTTTCCATTGTATATTCTCCTTATGTATGAAGAATAATTCATAAGTCTGCTGAAAAAACTGTTTTTCCCTTTAGAACATATCTGCGTCTGGCTTAAATATTAAACCAAAAACTAACATTTTTTGCGACAGCTTACCTGTAATTGATCCTGAAACCGGACAACTCTGAAAACAACATAGAAAAAGCAGTCCGTATTATGGATCAAGGGACTGCTTTATTCAAGCGAATCATTCAGACAGACAGATATCCCTCAGTTCTCTATTTTTTAAATTCGGGAAAAACTTCAATTGTCCTTTCCAGGATCCCGTTGATCGCAGCGATCGCTACACCGTAGTTAGTTATCGGTACGTTCTCTGCGTCAGCTTTGATCAGCCTGGACATCAGCTGCTTTCTTGTGAACATGCATCCGCCGCAGTGTAGAATAAGCGAATATTCCTTCAGGTTGGCTGGGAAATCAAGGCCTGTCGAAATATCAACAGTCAGCCCAGGTCCTACTCTCTGCCTAAGCCACCTCGGAAGCTTCTCCCTGCCTATATCCTCCTCAAGCGGAGCGTGTGTACATGCTTCAGCGACTAATACCCTGTCGTTTTCCTTAAGACTGTTTATCGCCCTAGCCCCTCTGACAAAAGTACCCAGATCCCCTTTGCTCCTGGCCATAACGATGGAGAATGACGTCAGGGGAACATCACGGGGAAGCAGTGAATTTACCTGGGGAAATGCCTGTGAATCTGTTATTACAAGCCCAGGAGGCTCTTTCAGGGAATCAAGGAGCCTTGGAAACTGATCAAGCGTCGCGGTAAGGGCAAGTCCGCTATTGTCAAGTATATCCCTGATCACCTGCACCTGCGGAAGTATCAGTCTTCCTTTGGGTGCCTGAATGTCCTGAGGGGCAACAAGCACAACAGCCGTTCCCGGTTTGAACAGATCTCCTACCAGCGTAGGGCTTTCAAAATCGATCGGCGCATTTTTTACTATGGACGAAAGAAGTTCTGCCCTATATTCTCTTGAGTTCGCAGAAACTGCAGTAATGGGTATGCCAAGTATGGTCTCAAGTTCTGATCTTATCGCTTCAGCCTTGTCAGGTTCGACCCTGTCGATCTGACTGAGAACTCCTATAACAGGGATGTTCCTCTTCTTCAGTTCTTCCAGCCAGAGTCTTTCCAGAGATGTTTCATTCATATCTGCAGCGGAAACTATGAGCAGTGCTAGGTCAGTCCTGTCCATCATCTCAATCGTTCTCGAAACACGAAGTTTT
>JAQVPO010000041.1 GCA_028702015.1 Synergistaceae bacterium
ACAATGAAAAAGAACATGCAAAACTACACTTCAAAGCACTGTCCGGAATAGGGAACACCGCAGAGAATCTCAAGGCTGCTGCTGACGGTGAAAACTACGAATGGAACGACATGTATCCTAGGATGGCAAAGGAAGCTGAAGAAGAGGGATTTCTTGAGCTTGCTGAGATGTTCAGGAATATCGCCCAGGTAGAGGCGGAACATGAGAAACGCTACAAGGCTTTTGCAAAGAACCTGGAAGAGGGGCGCGTTTTCCTTAAGGAAGGCAAGGTCTTCTGGAAATGCCGCAACTGCGGAGCAATATTCGAACTTTCAGAAGCTCCCGCAAAATGCCCGGTCTGCAATCACCCGCAGGCATACTTCGAGCTCCAGGCCAAAAACTGGTAGCTGCGGAATAATATCCGAGCATACATAATCTGAATGGTAAAAATATCAGAGAAGGATACACGTATCCTTCTCTGATATTTTTTTGCAGACACCCTTAAGAAGGGGACTATATCAAGCCAAAAAGTTGCACTGGCTGTAAAAATTTTATATAATTTACCCGGACTAGCTGCTCAGCCTTGATGAGCAGCAGAGGTCAATACTATTTCCCATATTTTCGGAGGTGTACTTACTGTGCATTCATACAGGGAGGACTTGATCAGCATTATGGTCCTTGAAGCAGCAGAAAGCACAAATGCTCCTGTGGGAGCAGGATCTGTTTCTTTAATGCTTAGGAATAACGGGATCAACATCAGTGAGGCAGGGGCAGGAAGAATATTAAGATCTCTAAGGGAAAAAGGTTTTCTGGAAAAGATCGGTTTTCAGGGCCATGTTGTTACCCCAAGGGGGACAATAGAGCTCTCCTCTTTAAAAGCTGCGAGACAAACTGCAGAGACCCTAGACATGCTTCTGAAAAACTCTGAAAATATTAAGGGGTATTCTGTCACGGATATCCTTGCGGCCAGAAGAGCCATTGAACGTGAGGCAGCGATGCATACCGCGCTGAAAGCGACTCCGGAGGATATTGCCATTCTAGAAAATATCATCAAGCAGCAGTACAAAGAGATGGAGAGAAAAGGTTATTACGCCGACATCTCTGTTGAATTTCATCGTGAGGTCATAAGGATAGCAGGAATCCCGCTGCTCAAAATCTTATATGAATTTATAGGGCTTTCGGTCGAGTGGCAGAATTTTTTCATAGAGACTTTCAGGCTTTCCAATACTCCGCTTAACATCCAGCACGAAAAGATCCTGGCAGCCATAAAGAAAAGGGACCCTAAAGAGGCGGCAGATCTGATGGAAGAACATCTTACAGAGGTCATGCAAATTGCAGGCAGCTTTTCAGCGTTACATAAAAAATAAGAGGCTAAGGAAGGGATATACCATGAAAATGACAGGAGCTCAGATCTTTCTTCACATGCTTAAACTCCATGAGGTCAGATATATTTTTGGTCTTCCGGGAGAGACGACCCTGGGATGTTACAAAGAATGGCTCAAATGTCCTGATATCAGACATATACTGACTCACGATGAAAGATCGGCAGCATTCATGGCGGAGGCATACGCAAAGGTGTCAGGCAAAGTGGGAGTAAGCGAAGCTCCAAGCCCGGGCGGCGGGCATCCTGTTCCCGGAGTGATCGAATCATTCACGGGATCAGTTCCGACAGTATGCTTTACTTCGGACGTTCCTTACAACAATGATAAGAGAAATATGCTCTCAGGATTTGACCAGAACAGATTATACAGCGCGATAACAAAAGAAAGCCTCCTTGCCACAAAGGCAAAGGATCTTCCTTTTCTTATAAGAAGGGCCTTCAGGGTAGCCGTAAGCGGAAGGCCGGGAGCCGTTCACATGAGAATCCCTATGGACGTTTACGAAGAAGAAGCTGAGGTAAACGACCTCTACCCGGATCCCTGCATGGCAAGATGGCCCTATCAGAGGCCTGTCGCCGATCTAAGGGAGATCGAAAAGGCGATCTCTATGCTGGCCTCAGCAAAACGTCCTGTTATAGTATGCGGACAGGGCGCACTTGCTTCTGACGCAGGAGATGAAGTTATCGCTCTGGCAGAAGAGTTCGATATCCCTGTCGGATGCACGATGACAGGCAAGGGAACTATTTCCGAATTACATCCGCTTTCCATAAGGCTGATAGGAGCAAGAGGCGGAACAAGCTGGTCAAACAGATTTCTGCAGACAGCGGACCTGGTTTTCTTTATAGGTTCCAATACTGACTCGGCGGGAACTGACGGATGGAAGCTTCCATCCGATACCGGAGGTCCTAAGATAATCAGCCTCAACATCGACGGGATAGATGCTGCAAATAATTATCCCACAGATGCTGTACTCGTCGGAGATGCAAAGGCGACAATCAGATACATGACAGAAAAAATAAAAAAATCAGGTATTAAAGGCAGCGCTGAAAATTCATCAGAGATCGCCGCCTCTATGCGTGAACTTGATAAAGCAGCAGCCGCCCCGTGCATATGCCCAGACATGCCTGTTCATCCCATACGTTTCGTTAAAGAACTGGAATCACTTCTCCCTGAAAAGAGCTTTGTCGTTGTCGAACCATCAATGGCAAGCATTTTCTCTGCTGCCTTCCTAGTTCAGAAAGAGCAGAGGCGTATGTTTATATCGAATTATACAAACGGCGCACTTGGATATTCGCTGCCAGCAGCAGTAGGGGTCGCAACAGCTCATCCGGAGAGTACCGTATTCGCCATGGGAGGAGACGGGAGTTTCCACTTCAACTGCGGTGAACTGGAAACCTATTCCAGGCTGGGATTGAATATAAAGATGATCGTTTTCTGCAATAACGTTTTCGGCTGGATCAAAGGCGAGACCCAGCATGTCTATCATTCAGACTTCTTCGCTACCAACTTCGGGAAGGTCGACTATGCCGGAGTGGCATCAGCTTTCGGGGTTAAATCATACAAGATCGATGATCCGGACAATATCGCGTCCATACTAAAAGAAGCCATAAACCGCAAAGGACCAGTACTCATAGAAGTACCTGTCCCCGATGAGACTGAGATCGTGCCGCCTGTTCCGAGATGGTCAGAAAGCGCCAAGAAAAACGGACTCCCCTGCTTTTATTGACGGGGCAGGGAGTACGAACAACAGACAATAGCTCCTATTGACCTGGGTTAATCCTTTAAAAGGCTGATGCAGATCCTTTCTACAATAGCTAGTATTGGACCATCATGAAAGGAAGTGTTTTTTTGAAGATCAAAAAAATTGCAGCATCAGTGCTCATAGTCTGTTCAATGTTCACAGCAGCCCCACTGGCTTATGCGGGTATTGGAGACATCCTCAAGGAAGGGGCTCTCATATTTGGCGGCGGCGCACTTGTAAAAGCTATCGGTCCCCAACTGAATGATTTCATCAACACAATTACTTTCAATAAAGGAGTAAGGTTTGACGGATATACTAAAGTTGTTCCGATAGTATCTATAGGAAACGGGACAAGAATCGGGGCAGCACAGGTCGGAGGCGTTACAAAAACAGCAGTTGACCGGGTGAAAGCTGTCGGACAGATCGAAGGTGAGTTTAACAGTATAAGAGCACAGGCCCTTATACCTATCGACTCCGAAAACCCGCTGAAGCAGTTCAAACGCGTACAGGGAGTCGGTGTCACTGCGATCATCGATGTAAAACTTTAAAAAATAACAGACAGGAGCTCTAAAATGCTTGGACAGATGAGGAAGGACTCTGCTGAAATATTCCGGGAAGCATTACTGGAAATGCTTCCCGATAAAGCAGTAAGAGAAGGGCTTTCCCATCTCCGTCTAAAAAATGACGTTATCCTGGCTGGGATAGGCAAAGCATCCTGGGTTATGGCAGAAGCAGCGGCAAAAGAACTGAAAGAACAGATAGTATCCGGAGTTATCGTCACAAAGTACGGACATTCCAATGGAGCTATTCCAGGCATAAAAATATATGAAGCCGGACATCCGCTTCCGGACAGCAGTACGCTGAAAGCAACCGAGAGAATACTTGAGATCACAAAAAGAGCAAAAGCGGGACAGACAATACTCTTCCTTGTTTCAGGGGGAGGTTCTGCACTTTTCGAAAAACCTGCAGATGGGATCTCTCTTCAGATCCTATCGGATATCACCTCCCGGCTTATTTTCAGCGGAGCCGATATAAACGAGCTGAACACAGTCAGAAAACATCTTTCCGCAGTCAAAGGAGGAAGGTTCGCCATCCACTGCCTACCGGCTGAGATCTGCCAGATAACCCTTTCGGACGTCCTGGGAAACAGACTTGATCTGATAGCGTCCGGCCCTGCCGCGCCCGATCCTTCCACATCGATGGAGGCAATGGCTATCCTCGAAAAATATGGTATCCCCATTTCCGCCTCCATTGAATCTGCCCTGAAATCAGAAACTCCCAAAGTACTGGAAAATGTTTCCTATCATATGGCCGGCAATATCAGAGGATTATGTCTTGCTGCGAAAAAAGCGGCAGAAAAGAGAGGCTATATTTCGGAGATAATTACAGCAAACATGGAAGGAGAGGCAAGGACCGCAGGTGAGCAAGCAGCAGAACGTGCTTTGTACGAGATCAGCATCAGCAGTCCCGAGAACGGCAAAAGATGCCTGATCTGGGGAGGAGAGACAACCGTACATGTAAAAGGCAACGGTAAGGGCGGCAGAAATCAGGAACTTGCACTTGCCGCAGCACGCAAAATATCCGGCACCGGCAATATTGTTATACTCTCCGCCGGATCAGACGGCACAGACGGGCCTACGGACGCGGCAGGCGGAATCGTTGACACCAATACATGGGAAAAGATTCGGCAGAATGGTTCTGACCCAGACGATCTGCTCGATCAGAATGATTCATATAACGCACTGATGATGTCAAATTCATTATTCAAAACAGGACCTACGGGAACAAATGTAAACGATCTGGTCCTCGTCCTGATATTTAATAAATAGCTTGTTTCTTTCTTCATTTTTATCTTATTAAAGCACTGCTAATATATTGAAAATCATGTATAATCTGAGGCATGTTTTTTATATAAACAATAGATAGATTTACTGTAAAAACATATCTTTTTTGATCATCTGCACAAAAAATATCATTATCAGGATGCTTTGCTGGATAGAATTTTAATGAAGTGTATGGCATAAAAAATTCTGATAAACCTAACTGAAATATGCTGATTATATCTGGCTGATAAATTAAATTTCTACGGAATAACCTCATGTTCATCGTCCATTAACTGCTAGAGACCTTAGGAGAATTTTTCATGTTTGGAAAATCTGAACTCAACATAAAAAAATTTTTTTTATTGCTGGCGGTATTAATTACCGGATCTATTCTTCTCTGCGGGCCCTTTTCAGCAGAAGCATCGTATTCTGCAAATGATCTGATAAAAATTGGATACATCACGAAAACAGTAACAGCGGACAAAGAAACTGACAGCTGCTTATCGGGATACAGCTATGACTACCTTCAGGAAATAGCCCAATACTACAACTGGAAGCTGGAATTTATTCCCGGAACTGAAGAAGAGTGCATAGAATGGCTGAAAGAAGGCAGAATAGACCTGATCAATCATCTTCACTACAGCAAAGATCTTGACAAGGAGCTTGATTTTTCCAATAAAGAATCAGGAATCTGCAAGGTAGCGTTATATACACTCAAAAATAATGAAAACCTCAGAGAAACAGATATTACATCATTGCACAAAAAGCGCATAGGAAGGTTTGCCTCTGATAAACACGCTGATATGCTTGAAAATTCGGGACGTGAAACAGGAGTAGAATTCACTGTTGTAGACTATAAGACTACTGGACAGCTAATAGATGCTCTTAATAATGGAGCGGTAGACGGGGCTCTGATCTCAGGAAATGATATCCCTTCAAATTTCAATATAATAAGCGTTTTCCCTGGAGACCCTTCCTACTTCGCAGTTGCTGAAGGCAACAAGGAGCTCCTTTCAAAAATTGAACGGGCTATGCACGAGATAATACTACTGAACCCTTCCTTCAACAACGAACTTTTCAAAAAACATTACTCAGACAGCTTAGCCTCCAAATCTGCTTTTACACAGGAAGAAAAAAAATATATCGAGTCTGCAGGGACTCTGATTGCATCATACGATCCATCATGGCCTCCTTTTGAATACCGTGACAAAAAAAGCGGGACTATGGCTGGCATAAACTACGAAATAATCAAACTGGTCGCAGAACACACCGGCCTTAAGATAAAAATCAAGAATTCTTCAACATGGGGAGAAGCACTGCGATCAATGCGGGAAGGCGAAATTGATATCCTGACAGGTGTAAACAGAAACTTCATATGGGCAGCGAAAAACAACTTTATGATGACATACCCTTTTCTGAAAGCGCCAGTTGTAATGATTACTAAGGGCGGACAAGGAATTAACCTGGACAAAGTAGCTCTTCCTGAAAATTATTATCTTTCAGAAGAAATCAAATCCATCCTTCGGCTCGACAATATAATATATTTCGAATCGCCCAGAGAATGCATGGACGCCCTTAAGCAGAACAAAGTTTCTGTAACTTTTGCAAATTCATACGTTGCAAATTATCTTATAAGCAGTCAGAAACATGAGAGCTTAAATTTGATAAATTTCGGCGATTTAAACGAATCCTTAGGCATAGCGATTTCGAAAAAAAACGACCCTCTGCTTCTTTCGATAATTAACAAGGGTCTGCTCTCGATCCCGGAAGATAAGATCAATTCAATCATCATAAAGAACGCTCTTTCCAGCGAAGAGCGATCGCTGGTGGAACTCTTCTACGAATATTATTCAGAAATCACCAAAGGACTGATCTTGATCCTGGTATTGATAGTAGCAGCACTTACAATGATTTCTATAGCAAAATCAAAAGACAAAAAGAAACTTAAGAAACTCCTTTACTATGATACGCTGACAGGTTACAGAAATTTCAACAGCTTTGTGGAAGAAGTCCCAAAGATAATCGAAAAGAACCCTGATTCCAATTTTGCCGTAGTATTCATTGATATTGTCGGATTTAAATTTATCAACAGTTCATTTGGTTACGAAGAGGGAGACAAACTTCTTATAGTGCTGTCACAGCAATTGGATCTGCTGACCGACAAGCCCGAGGAGCAATTCGCAAGAGTTGACTCGGACCATTTCGTTCTTTTTCTTCGCTATGGAAAATTCAATTCTGTCGATGCAAGGTTAAGAATCCTGTTCAGCTGCCTTGAAAAACTTTCAGTAAAGGGTGGCGGATACCACCCAATATTCAACGGAGGAGTTTATCTGATCGAACACCATGATATCCCAATAAAAATAGCCGTTGACAACGCCTGTTTCGCAAAAAAAACGATCAAGCAAAAATATAAGACCGCATATGAGTACTACGACCCTAAAACTCTTGACATAATCAACAGAGAAAGAGCGATCGAAGCATCAATGAGAGCCGCCCTAAGAAACGGGGAATTCATTCCCTACCTTCAGCCTAAGATCGACTGCCACACGGGAAAGCCTGTCGGTGCAGAGGCACTTGTACGATGGATAAAGCCTGACGGGGAAGTTATCCTCCCCGAGATGTTTATTCCTTACTTCGAAAAAAGCGGTTTTGTCACAAAGCTTGACATGTATATGTTCAGCGAAACATGTCGGATACTTCGTAAATGGACAAATGAGGGTAAAAAACTCTTTCCGCTGTCGTGTAATTTTTCCTATCTGGATATAATTGACACCAACTTTAATAAAAACTTAAAGACGATTTCAAAAAAACACAGGATCCCGCCCTGTCTGCTGGAGCTTGAACTTACTGAATCAGTAGCTGCGGAGCATATGGATGTTGTAAATGTACGCGGCAAGGAATTATCGGGATATGGATTTAAGCTTTCTATAGATGACTTTGGATCCGGGTATTCATCTTTATCCCTCCTGCAGACACTGAAAATTGATGTCCTCAAGCTTGACCGAGTCTTTGTTCAGAAGGGGATCGAAGGTAAACTTTCTCATGACCTTGTCGAAGGGCTTGTAAACGCTTTCAAAGCCAATTCGATCCAGATAGTTTTCGAAGGGACAGAAACAAAAGAACAGGTTGATTTTGTAAAAAGTCTGGGATGCAGAATAGTACAAGGCTATTATTATTCAAAACCATTATCTCTAAGTGAATTTGAAAAGAGATATTTTAACTGAGATTAAACTGATATAGAAAAAGAGGTCCGCATTATTAATGCGGACCTCTTTTTCTATATATTTTAAAAAATACTTATTCTGATGCCTTAGAGATGATATCTTTTATTATCTCTGTTCCTTTTGGTGTCATATTTACAATATCCTCAAGATCTGTATCCGAAAAATTGGAAAAATCAAACTTTGCCCGTTTAAGTATAGCTGTACCTATATGATGTACTGCTTCTTTGTTCTTTTTATATATCCTGCTTTCCAGTTTCTTCATCTTTTCATCCAGTTCCTTCATAAGAATCTCTGGACTTCTTCTAACTCTCTTTGATGGGGTCTCTTTTTTCTGCTTTGCCATAAATAGTCAATCCTTTCTTAATTACATCTGTATTATTAATACTATACTCAGCATATAATATATTTCTAGAGAGTATAACTAAAGTACATTATATTGTAAAGAGAATTATACGTACCCATCAATAGGTTATATTTAAATTAACAAGATTATCTTTTCCATAATATTTTATTCATACTTGGTATTATTTTACTGATTTTTTCTCCTTTTAAGGATTCAACTGTTTTTCTATTTTCGTCAATGTCTTTATTCGTAATTTTTGTTCC
>JAQVPO010000042.1 GCA_028702015.1 Synergistaceae bacterium
TTACCGGAGCGAAGGCGATGGCGGTCTCGACAGACGAAGGAGACGCTTATGGTGTCAACGCTTATGGCGGAAGTATAGTAAGCGGAGACATTGAAAGCATAACGGTAACGGCAAGCGACAATGCATACGGAGCGTTAGCTGAGCCTGACAGTGATATCAATCTTGTTATGAGCGGCGACATGAGCGTATCAAGCATCGCAGCAGGCGAAGCGATAGGTATCGGAGCTTTCCAAGACAGCAATGTAACAGTGACCGGCCTGAGCGATCTGACAGTAGCGGCGAACGAAGGTGTCGCGGTAGGAATCGAAGCATACGACATCAGCTCATCGGATGTCACGATGAACGGCAACATAAATGTAGCAGCAGACGGAAATGCATACGGAGCCTTGGCATGGGATGCTTCGCAGGTCTACCTGACCGGAGCCAAGGCGATGACAGTCTCGGCGGATGCAGGAGAAGCCTACGGACTCCTTGCTCAGTACGGCAGTACGGTGAGCGCAGACGTTGAAAGCATTACGGCGACGGCTACTGGAGATGCATACGGCGCGTATGCCTACAGTGAAAGCTCGATAGACGTAGTTATGTCCGGAGACATCACGGTCACAAGCACCTCAGTTGGGGAAGCGGTTGGTATAGGCGCTCTGACAAGCAGTGACGTAACGATAAGAGGTCTGAAGGACCTGACAGTAGCGGCTAAAGATGGGAATGCCACTGGAATCGAAGCTCGTGACAACAGCAGAGTGTATGTTGCCATGACAGGAGATATTAGCGTTGAGGCAGTTTCAGGTGATGCATACGGAGCAACAGCACAGGGTGATTCGTATATTAGCCTGATCGGAGCCAAGGCGATGTCAGTCTCGGCGGATGCAGGAGATGCTTACGGACTCTACGCATTGAACAACAGCAGCAGGATGAGAGCTGAAGTGGAAAGCATAGAAGTCACAGCAAGCGGCAAAGCATATGGTATAGTCGGAGTACTTGGCGGAGAGGTCGAAGCTATCTTGAGCGGCGATGTGACAGTCAGGAGCACTACCTCTGGTGAAGCAGTCGGTATCGGAACAGACTACGATGGAGGTACAGTGGTCGAAGGGCTTGAAGATCTCTTTGTATCTTCGGTTTCGGGCGATGTAGTAGGAATTGGAGCAGATAATGACGGTTACACTAAAGTCGCAATGACCGGAGACATAACGGTCGAAAGTACCGTATCAGGAGACGCTACCGGAATCGGAGCAGATCGTGGCGGAGATGTAATAGTAACGGGACTTGAGGATCTTTTCGTTAACGCGAAGGCTGGAGCCGCAGTAGGAATTGCTGCTGACAACGAAAGCAACGTCAATGTCCAGATGGACGGTACTGCCTTTGTTGAAACAGAAGCCGGCCCGGCATACGGGATCTACGCTGACGATGAAAGCGGAGTCGTGCTTACAGGCGGGGATCTTGACGTGACAGGAACGCAGAAGGCCCGCGGACTCTACGCTGACGGTGACAGCAGTATCCGTATGACAAACGGCGACATAGCAATAAATGAAACAGCGGACAGTGCCTATATGGAAGTCAACGACGGCGGCGCTGTCTTCCTGAGCGGTGTGACAGCAAATACCAACGAAGGCGGGATAATCAGCGAAGACCGCACCTTGATCACTACAGACTCCTACGGCACAGTATCAGCCGACCTTGGGACAGTGATCGGCGGCAATATGATCCATACGGGCATTGAGAGCGGTGATCTTGACATCACAATAACAGGCGGATCGAAGATCATAGGAGCTGCAAGCGCTGACATTTCAAATTCAGACGCAAGGATCAACATAACCCTAAACTCCCTTGCTGACACTGACACCTGGGAAGTCACAGCAGACTCCTACACGAACGGAACGCTGACCAACAGAGGAACAGTCGACTACCAGAAAGTTGAAAGCCTCCTTGATTACAACAACGGAACCGAACCGGGAGACTTCAAAACAGTAACAGTTGACAACTTTGTCGGCAATGACGAAAGCGCTCCTGAAGAAATAAGAGGAATCCTGCAGATGAAAGCGGATATCAACGGTGAAGAAAACGATCTGCTCATAGCCGAAGAAACCGCGGAAGGAACAAACAGGATCGAAATCCAGAACCTTACAAACAGCGGGATCGAGCGCTCCGGAACGCTGGTTAAGGTGTATGAAGACGAAACCACTCTTGACCTCGAGATAGCAAATCCTGACGGGGTAGACGCATCGGGTCAGTATGTAGTTGACGCGGGAGCTTGGAACTACGTGCTTACCAGCGGTGATTTCTCAGATGTAACAGGAACCGGAACAGAGTGGTATCTGACACGGAACAGCCTGACCAGCACAGGCCAGGGAATAGTAAGTTCGATCGTACATGCTGACACATGGTACAGGGAAGTCGGCACACTCCTCAACCGTATGGGCATCTATCGTGACGGACAGTACTACGGCGGATTCTGGTTCGAGGCTGCTGCCAACAAGCAGGAGACGGACGGCGGTTTCGGCAGCCAATATGACCAGCAGTTCACGAATTTCACAGTGGGCTGGGACAAGATGTACGCGAAAGAAAACGGAGACCTGTTCATAGGAATCATGGGCGGATACGGAAAGGCAGACAGGGACATAGGCAGCATAGGCACCACAGACCTTGAATCTACACACGCTGCACTGTACGGCATATACCGTACCCATGACGGATTCTACGCTACGGGACTTGTCAAATACAATAAATACGACAATGACATGTCCCTCTTTGGAGTAGACAATTTCAGCAGAAAGCTTCTGGCTGAACTTGGAGAAGAGAGAGTCAAAGGCAACTGGGATCAGAACGGATACGGCGCATCTCTCCAGATAGGCAAGCGTATGGACAGGGAGAACGGATGGTACCTGGAACCTCAGGCACAGCTCTCCTGGATGAGGGTCAACGGAGAAAGCTACAGGACCAATACAGGCATACAGGTCGATATAGACGATGCGGACTCCTTCCGCGGAAGACTTGGACTGCTGGTAGGCCGTTCAATGAACCTGAGGGATGAAACAAAGCTTGATCTCTTCGGCAGTCTCTCTCTGGTGCATGAATTTGAAGGAGAAACAGACATAACGATGAGCGGCGGCAAATGGACAAGCGACCTCAGCGGCACATGGGGCCTTATCGGTGCAGGCTTCAACTGGAACTTCCAGCCCGGCAAATACCTCCATGGCGGACTCAGCTATGCGACAGGCGACAACCGCGACGAGCCGTGGGGAGTATACCTTGGACTTTCCGTTGAAATCGGCGGAACAAGATCGTCAAAGGAAAAGGTTGAAGAAGCTGTAGCGGAAACAGAAGCTGAAGCGGAAGCCAAGGCAGAGTAAATAGCTGCAGCGGCTGGCAATGATACAAAAAGCAGCGGGGCTGTAAATATCCGGACTCGGAGATAAAGGCAGGCTGTTTTTAAAAGAGGCGCGGGGCTGAATAAAGGCCCCGCGCCTCTTGAGTTTTTCTGCGCATCAAAATATCTGATCTGGCAGATGTTTCGTTTTGAATGAAAATAGACGATTATTCGCAAAATTCTGTAATATATCTGCAGTTGTGCGCAAAATAGAGAAACATGTATAATAATTCACGTACTTTTGTAAAATGCAGGCGGTATGCCTGTGAAAATACATCCCAGGGAGGTTGTTCTGAAATGGAACAGATTCGTACGCTAGACGCATTGCTTGAGTATGCAAAAGAAGTAGGCCCTAAAAAGATCAGCGTTGCATGTGCCGAAGATGCTGAAGTAATGGAAGCAGTAGAAAATGCACGCAAGGCTGGTATCGCGAACGCATTTCTCGTAGGCAATGCCGACAAGATCAAAGAAGTTGCTGACAAGCTCGGTATTGACCTCGCAAACTATGATATAGTCGATGAAAGAGGCGGAGAAGCCGCTGCGGCTCTTAAGGCAGTCGAGCTGGTATCGAGCGGACAGGCCCAGATAGTCATGAAGGGCATGGTAGCTACAGCGAACTTCCTCAGAGGTATACTCAACAAGGAAAAGGGACTTCGCTCAGGGAAAACGCTTTCCCACGTATACATCCATGAGATCAAAGGTTACGACAGGATCTTCTTCATATCAGATCCGGCGTTCAACATGTATCCTGACCTTAAGATAAAGATCGACATAGTTAAAAACGTAGTGGAACTCGCCCATGCTTTCGGAGTAAGCTGTCCCAAGGTTGCAGCTCTTGCAGCTGTAGAGGTTGTCAACCCTGATATGCCCCCGACCATAGATGCTTCGCTCCTCACACAGATGAACCGCCGCGGACAGATCAAGGGATGCCTGATCGACGGACCTCTTGCACTTGACAACGCAGTATCTCCGGAATCGGCACATCACAAGGGGATCAAGTCTGAAGTTGCAGGGTATGCAGATATCCTCCATGTTCCCACCATTGAGTCTGGAAATATGCTTGCCAAGGCAATAGTCTACTTCTCAGAGAACAAGACTGCAGGGATTGTCCTCGGCGCAGCGGCGCCGGTAGTTTTGACAAGCCGTGCAGACTCAGCTGAGACAAAACTTCTCTCTATAGCTTCAGCCGTCGCTCTTGCGGCTCACCAGGGAAGGTAAAAACGCTCAGCCGTCAGATAAAATAATAAAGAGGGCGGTATTCCGCCCTCTTTTATTTTAAATCAGGAAGGTAAGAATGAAAAAAATCCAGGAATGCTGCCCGAATATTCAAGAATATCTTATTTCGGGGACCTTTGGCGATAAAGAGGTCCGGGTCGTTTCCTGCCTTCCGGAAGAGCCTAACGGGGTCCAGGTCATTCTGCTCCATGGAGTGCACAGCAGTGCGAATATGAGCGAACATAATAAATTCAGCCTGCTTTCCAAGCTGCTTTCAGACAGAGGATACACGCCATGGCTGGTAGAGACGAGCCGAAAGATCAGAAATCGCCAGGATTTTTCCAATGATGTATCTCAATGGATCAAAAAAGCCTTTTCAGGAAAAACCTTTGCTCAGGAACAGCAGGATGTATTTAACGCCATATGCGGCATTAGCTCAGTAACGCCTGAGAGGCCTATCTGGATATGGGGTTTTTCTCTCGGAGGCATCATTGCGATTGCGGCGGCTTCTCAGAATTTAAACTGCGGCAGAGCCGGCGGATCACCTCTTCCTGAAAGGATAATAATCAGCGGGACAGGACTTAGAGCCTTTGAAGATGTTGAGGAACGAATGATGTCGCTTCCGATCCTTTCAACTCTACGTTCAGAAATAGCGCCGAATATGCTCTCTCTTGTTAAAGCCAAGGGACTGATTTCATTCAGGGGAAGCTGTGATGAAATATTTTCGGAGGAAAGCTGCCGTGGAGTGCTGAAAGAAGTCAGCATACCAGAGAGGGAGAAACATTTCTTCATCATAGAAGGAGCGGACCATTCTTTCCGTACCAGAAACGGCAAGGCTGACCCGAATATAATGAGAGAGATGGTCGATCATATAGCCAAGACCTGGACGTAGCTCTGTGATAAAATGATCGGACCGTTCCTGCAATACGGGGGAGGTCTTTGATGGATCGCGTTGGTAAGACGTACTGCTGTTCTTTATATTGCACGACACAAAAATACGGCGCTTTAAAAAACTTTTTTGATCTTCCGATCAGAAGAGTTTGCGCTATATTTTTAATGCTTCTTTTTACACTTCTCACCCCGCTTGAACTGCAAGCAAAACAGGTAGATTACCAGGCCCTTCAGGAAGACCCTATTGAGACAGCCTACAGAAATCTTGCCTCGCCAGGCGAGATAGAATGGGATGAAGAAGAGATGGTCAGCGGGGGCGCGCCCCAGATAATAAGCAATATGAAATGGCCCATGGCTTCAGGGGAAATTTCAAGCTTTTTCAGCAGGACGAGGTCAAAAGGCAGGAGGAAGCACCTTGGCATAGACATAATTGCTCCGAGGGATACCCCGATATATGCTGTACTTGACGGTGTCGTTGAGGTGGCATCAAATGGAGGAAAAGGGTTCCGAGGCTATGGAAAAGTCATAATCATAAACCACTCCGGCCAGCTCTGGACGCTTTACTCGCACTGTTCTTCAATGAAAGTAAAGGTCGGACAGAGGATAAAACAGGGAGATTTGATAGCTGCTGTCGGCAGGACAGGAAGAGCAACCACGAACCACCTGCATTTCGAGGTCCGCAATTCGAAAGGAACGGCTCTTGATCCAATGAAATATCTTCCGGAATCAGGAACTCTGCCTAAGAATCTTTTTAAGAGATAGCTTTTGCTTTGTTAAAATCCTATGATCTGATGATAAATTTGTATGCTTTTTTACATCAAACTGTTAGAATTTTATCAATATCAATTAATAAATCATCTTTGGGAGAGTGACAAGTCCATGTTCAGACAGATATCAGCTTTGATAATTTATGCATGCTTCATATTGATAACGGCCAGCGGCTCGTTTGCCTCACAGAACGTATATGTAGAGGGTGTAAAGTTCAGAGAGGACGGAATCGTTGAAGTCGACCTTGAAGATAAGACAGATAAAGATGCCCAGATAGTCTGGACAAAACAGGAGACAGTATCAGTAAGAGATGCCTCAGGCCGTGAAGTAAAAGCAGAGATGAGGAAACATGATGATGACACGTTTTTCCTGATGATCCCGAATTTCCTGACGGACGGCAGGTATTCTTTTTCAGTTGATAACCTGAACTATGGCAGACATAGCAAGATAAGAGTCACAAGCTATTTTGTGGCAACGCCCCATTGGAAGGCTGAGTATGACGGACCGGTCGCTCCAGGGAGCAGCAGCGGCGAGCCGATAGGAAAAACGACGCTTTATATCGGAGAGATGGAGTTTAAAAAGGGAAACGAGCTTGAAATAGACATAGATGATGCTGTAGGTCATGACAATCAGATAAGATGGGACAGCAAGGAAAAAATCATAGTCGCTGACAAGGACGGAAAAACTTATCCTGTCCGTGTTAAAAAGTATGACAAAGATGAGATAGAACTTCAGATAGATGGCCTTGCAAGCGGAACCAAGTACGGAATAGAGATCCGCGGCATCCTTTACAGGGGAGATAAAGTCACATTGGTAGCAGAATTTGAAGCCAGCAACGGATGGGAGTATAAAGACCCCAGAAAAAAATAGCGCGATGTGCTAAAAACAAAGTTTTTTCAGAGTAAAAAAGTGAGACCGGGGCGAAAGTGTTACTCCGGTCTCATTTTGCTATAATAAATGGAAATGTGTGCGAAACTATCAAGTTAAAAAAGTCCGGAGGCGGCATACAGAAAACTATGAAGGCTAAAGCTGGTACGTCAAGATCCATAGTTTATCTTACAGCTGCCGCAGTGACAGTTATCTTAATGTTACTTTACTGGGCAAATTCAGACAGCGCCTCACGCTCACAGCAGAAAATCCAGAGAGAATCATACCGCCTTGGCACGATCGTCAGGATAACTTTGTACGGTGATGACAGCGAAAGGCTGAACAAAGCCATCGACCTGTCGATGAAAGAGATAGAAAGGCTCGAGAATCTTTTGTCCGTGAACATCCCCTCATCTGATGTCTCACGTTTGAACAGCGCATCAGGAGACCATCCCGTAAAAATTTCTGAAGAGACCGCCTTTCTCCTGGAAAAGGCACTTGAATGGTCAGAACGCACAGAGGGGGCATTTGACCCGACCATCGGAAAGATTGTAAAACTCTGGGGCATAGGAACTGAGCGTGCAGCCCTTCCTGACCCTGAAGAGCTCAGAGAGGCTGTACGGCTGACAGATTTCAGAAAGATCTCTATTGTGCATAAAGAGGACGGGATTTTTGTACAGACTGGGAAAGGACAGAGAATAGATCTTGGGGGAATAGCAAAGGGATACGTAACAGATAAAATAAAGGAACTGCTTATAAAGGAGGGGGTTTCCTCCGCCCTGATCGACCTTGGGGGCAACATAGCTGTCTTCGGGGATTCTCCGAAAATGGGAAAATGGAAGCTTGGTATCCAGCATCCATTCAGGCCCAGAGGAGAATATTTCGGCATTGCAGAGGTGTCGGATGTTTCTGTTGTGACATCAGGCCCTTATGAGAGATATTTTGAATCCGATGGAGTGAGATATCATCATATTTTCGATCCGGCAACCGGATATCCCGCCCGGTCAGACCTTGCTTCCGTTACTGTAATCGGCGCTGATTCCACGGATGCGGATGCACTGAGCACGGCGTTGTTTGTTATGGGTTTTGGAAAGAGCGTTTCCTTTTTAAAGGATCTGAAAAATATTGATGCGGTCTTAGTCACAGAAAAACCAGAAGGAACGATAGCGTATGTTACTCATAAACTCAGCGGCTCCTTCATATTGAAAGAATCTGATATGAAAAAAGAGATGATATCGCAGTGACAGTCATGAAGCGCGGAGACAGGGCAATGCTGTTGATCTTTATAATAATTCTTGCGTCAGCAGGTCTTCTGTGGGGCATAAAAATCTTTACTGCAAAGCCAGATGTAATGAGTGCAGAAATATTCCAGGATGGGAAGCTTTTACGAAGAGTATTCCTAAGAAAAGGAGATCAAACCAGGGATTTTATCATAGAGTACAGGGGCGGTTATAACAAAATTAGGACAGAAGACGGTATGATAGCTGTTATTGAGGCAGACTGTCCTGATAAGGACTGCGTTAAGAAAGGATGGCTCAAACGGCCTGGGGATTCCGCTGTCTGCCTGCCCCACAGACTAGTGATCAGAATTGCGGGAGAGCCCGAAGTCGAGGGAGTGACCTACTGATGAAGCTGAAAAACATTAT
>JAQVPO010000043.1 GCA_028702015.1 Synergistaceae bacterium
AGCTCTATCAGCAATATTGACTGTTCCACTAATAGTTTTGAATAGAGTCGATATGGCAACGCCATTATTTTCATTTACGAATACTATTGGGAGCTTCCAGGCAGACGCAAGATTACATGATTCATGAAATGTTCCGTTGTTCGAAGCACCATCTCCAAAAAACGAGACTGACACTTGACCAGTCTTCTTATAACTAAATGCGAAGGCTGCTCCGACAGCAACTGGATTCCCTCCACCAACAATCCCATTTGCACCTAGTACCCCCATGTCTAGGTTGGCAACATGCATAGAACCACCTTTGCCGTGGCAATAGCCGTTCGCCTTTCCAAATAATTCAGCCATCATCAATTTTTCGTCAAGACCTTTGGCGAGGATATGGCCATGCCCCCTGTGAGTTGTCTGAATATAATCATTATCTTTGAGGGCAAAACATACGCCAACCGAGACTGCTTCTTGACCAACGGATGTGTGAAGTGATCCTCTAATTAATCCCCTCGAAAAATACTCTGCTGCCCTTTCTTCGAAATTTCGAATTAGAATCATTCTTTTTAACATCTCAATTTTTTTCTCGGGACTAAGTTTCACTTGCATTAAAATCTCCTCCTTTTGTTAAAAATCTGAAAACATAATAAGGCTATCTGTTTTTACCTATCGCCTGCCCATAGGCATACACATTTTCATCAACTTTTGCATTAGTCTCCTGAAATCTTTTGTATCTAAATGCATCTAAAGAATATGATGATTTTCCTAGACCTATGTGTTCTGAGAGAAGTTTGCCGATATAAGGGGCGGAGGCAAAACCGTGTCCAGAAAAACCGCAAGCCACAACAAGCCCCTCGGTTCCAGGTACATCTCCAAGGATGGGCATGTCGTCAGCTGAGAGGTCTAATGGCCCCCCCCAGGCACGAATAATGCTAGCGTCAGCAAGAGCAGGGATATATCTTATGATGTCCCTTGCTGTTCGCTTTGTTTCATTAGGGTTGGCACTGTTACCGAGGCAATAATCATCAGGGTCTACATTTCCAACGAACATATTGCCGTTATAAGTCTGATTGCAATACACGATTGGTGTTAGCAGAAATGGTTCAACAATAGGAGGTAAAACTTCGGTTACAAATATTTGATTCCTGCAAGGAGTGATAGGAATCTTTATGCCAAGAGGTTCCATGAGATCGTTACTCCATGAACCTATTGCAACCATCAAAGTATCACATTTTACTTTCAAATCGCCAGCAGTTACTCCATCAACTCTTGTGTTAGCCAAATCAATAGAATCAACTTTTGTGTGTTCAATAATTTCCACTCCGAGTGCGGCAGCAGCATTTGCATATCCAAAAGTTGTATTCAGAGGATTAGCCATACCATCAATTGTACAATAGCTGCCCCCCTTGCACATACCTTGTTTTAATGCTGGAATAACTTTGCGAACTTCTTGTTCCGAAAGTACTCTAACATCTTTTAACCCTTGTTTCTGTAGTCGTTTTGCCATTTTCTCATGTAGTTCTTTTTCTTTTTCGGATGAAGCAAGAAATACGTTGCCGGTTTGGCGATATTCTGAGTTTATTCCCAGTTCTTTATCTAAAGTTTTCCATATTTCAACAGCTTCCATTGCGATAGGAAGCTCTGCCGGGAGACGTCCCTGTACACGTACGCCCCCTGCATTTCTTCCGCTGCCTTGCGAAGCAACGTAGTCACGTTCAATGACGATAACTTTTATGCCCATTTTTGCTAGACCATAAGCTGTTGAACAACCGATTATGCCTCCTCCGACTATTACAACATCAGCTTTTTTTTCAATCATAATGACCCCTCTCTCATTTTCTTTTCAGGCAAATCTCATGATCAACAAGTGCATTCTCGTCTTCATAATTTCCCATGACTGAAATTTTAATGGGGCGGAACGGTTCACGTTCTATATCAAATGGAATCTGATCGGGGCTTTTGCTAGAGTACTCCGCTATCAGACGTTGAATAACTATTGAGCATGTCTTGCCTTTGCATAGTCCCATCCCTGCTCGTGTATATTTTTTGACCAATGTAACAGTATCGGCTCCATTTCGAATCGCATTAATTATTTCTTCTTTTGAAATTTCCTCACAGCGACAAATAATTACATCGTTATTATCCGTGTTATTTTCATGCATCTTGTCTAGTCCCCCAACATTTTGCAACTTCTTACCTGATGTACATATTCCTTATCAACTCTCAATGTTACAATCATCGTTGCATCGTTACTTTTAGTACAGTAAATATCATGTACTACTGCAGGACATACAACTTCACTTTTCCTATTTACAGCTGATACCTTCTCCCCCTTTTTAGGATATGGTATAAACTCAAAGGGAAAACTAACCAGTGCTTCTTTATCTGAGAAAGTGTGATCCTCCACAAAAATTGCAAGACCTGGACAACTGGCAATGCAACTTTTACATCCAACACACTTACTTTCATCAAGCGTTGGAAGATTTGTAATAGGGTGTCCAACGTAAATTGCGCCCTTAGGGCAAGAACACTCGCATGGATTACACGGAATTTCTTCTATGCATTCGAGAATAGCAACTGGTCCTTTAGAAAAACGTTCCTCAGATGGCCATCCCTTACAATTTTTAAATTCATCAGACGATATAACTCCGCATGTTTTCAGGTTTTCTTCCAAAAGAATCACCTCTTACCTAAGTTTGCTAAAGTTTTTTGCAATAGCATAAATTGAATCTTTTGCATTTTTTCGAGCGATACCATAAGGGCCACTGCGTAAAGCTTCCAACCTCTTAGTGATATCAATACGTACAGATTCGTATTTGTTTTTTGTACATTTTGCTAAATCATATGTTACTGACCAGGCGGCTAAGCGTCCTTCCTCCATTGCCGTTGAAGCCTCTTCGGCACCAGAAACATCACCCGCAATAAAAATTCCATTGAGTGAGGTTTCCATTCTTTCATCATGTACAGGTACCCAACCACCAAGAGGGGGGCACATTGTAAATTCGCACCCCAGTTGGCGAAGTAGTTCCATCAGTGGATAAAGCCCCGCAGCTATCGCTACTATATCAACCTTTTCTTCCCATTGTGTCCCTTTAATGGTTTGAAATTTATCGTCAACTTTTGCTAATATGGCACTTTCTACCTTTCCGTTGCCGGAAACAGACTCAACACTGCACCCAGTAATAATATTTGTTCCGTACCTACGTATTTTTGAAGCATGAACCCCATATCCGCCTATTCTGTTTGCTGCTTCGACAAGGATTACCGATTCCCCTCCAGCTTGAAGAAATTGGTAAGAAACAATAAGACCTACATTCCCTGAGCCAACCATGAGCAACTTATTTCCAGGCCTTACTCTGTTAATGTTTATCATTGTTTGCAGAGCCCCAGCCCCCATTACTCCTGGAAGAGTCCATCCAGGGAATACTAGCCCTTTTTCAATTGCCCCTGTAGCAACAATGACTTTCTTTGTATTAATTACTTGTACGCTGCAATTGTGAACTACCTCGAAATGGTTCTGATCTATAGCCGAAAATACTACAGAATTCAACCATAATGTAATATTTGGGCATTCTGCAATTTCCCGGACCAAATTTTCTCCGATCCTAAATCCTCTTGTGCCTGCCTTGTGCATTTCTGAACCAAAAAACTTATGAATCTGTTTAAACAATTGGCCACCAGGTTTTGCATTTTCATCAACAAGAAGGACAGATAGCCCTTCTTGTCCAGCTTCAAGAGCAGCACAGAGGCCAGCCGGGCCGGCTCCAACTATTAATAAATCTACTTCAAACACTTTTTTCGCCCCCCCAGTGACCTACTCCGTGTTGTGTCTCAATGACCATACCTTCTTTAAGTGGAGTGACACATGTTCTTACATTTGGAATCCCATCTACGATCATTACGCAATCAGTACAGCGGCCTATTGCACAAAAAATGCCCCTAGGTTCGTGACGCTTCTTTGTAAGCCGATGTGTATAAATCTTATTTGCCGCAAGCATTGCTGCAATAGGTTCACCTTCAATACCACGCATTTCTTTCCCATCAACATAAACAGTAACTTCATTGTCTTGATTTATATTTCCTAATATAGGATGAGCAATGACTCTCATTAAGCTCTCATACCCTTTCGATAGAAGTTATTGGTTCAACCTTGGTACTGCCAATAATATCATAAATACAAAATTTTGCAACATCGATTAAACACGCATTGACAATTTTTCAATATTTTGCTTTTGTGTAAATTATTGATCCTTTTACGTATTACATTTTACGTTTATATGGGCTAAAAGTTCAGTCGAACCTGAAGTTACCGTATCACTCTTCATCAACCAATTGTTCCATTGAGAACGAGACTGCATATTACGTTCAAATGGGCTCAGGGGGAAAGTTCTCAACGTGCGAGGGTTTTGGTCTTTTTGTCAGTCGTTAAGCCCCCGGCGTTCCCTCATCTATTCGCAGCCAAACACTATTTTTTCTATGAGTATAAGCGATGAATTATCCTGTCGAGCAGATTTTCTCCAAGAGGGCCGTTACAAGTTCACTCCACCCATTCTGTTGTTACGCACTGAGAGCGGAATACGGTTAAAAGACACGTGACACTTTTGCGTTACATTATCTCGAATATCTTTTTCGCTGCTTATTGCCAGAGATGTGGAGAGTCCATTTATGTAGTATTATCATATTGACTTTGCGATCTTACTGACATACACTAAGAAGATTTATGCACCATGCCCCACCTCGAAGGACTACCACGAGTGATTGGACTGTGAGCTAAATCACGATTGACTTATTTCAAGTGTCATTTCATTCATATGAAAAGTGTCAATATGGACAGGAGTGTTGATTAACTTAAGGTTTATGCAGAGGTACAATGCTCATGAAGATAGAAACAGTGTAATGTATTTTCAAAACAAAATAACAACTGTGATAGAAAGATGTTGAATTTATAAAAATAGGATAATTGTGTATTAGGTAGGCTAGCACTTTGTTTCAATTTTCTGCCCTTGAGGTTAGATGTGTCGAATCACTTGTTAAGTACACACCAAAATGGGGCACTCTGTGTAATAATTTATTATTTTTTTTTCATTTTCCAATATGGGCTAGGAATATCTTTTACAGAATTAGGATATTTTTCTTTTGTAATCATTATTGTTTCAACTAAATGTTCTCTAGTGATTTCGCCAGCTACTTTAGAGTCGCAATTTTCAATTGATTTAATTATTTTATAATGTTGCTCATAAACGTGTTCAATCCATCCAGAATGAAGGAGTGCGTACTGATGTAAAAAACTTATGTTTCTTTTGCTCAGTTCGTTAATACTTTCGCTGATTCTTGAAAGAATAGGATTATGCGCTGATTCAATGACCAGTTGATGGATTAACGCATCCCATTCTCCACTCTTCGTTTGCTCTTCATGTGTTCCGTAAGGGCAATTAAGAAAAGATTCATAGCATTCCCACAGCTTGTTTATGTCTTCTCTTGTTCTCCTTTGCGCAGCAAGTTCAGCGGCCGGAATACTTATTATCATTCTTATTTCAGTATGATACGAAACAAAATCAGTTGGCGGAAGGCATAAGCTGCTTAGCATATCAAGGGGCATTTCATTATACATCCTACTTACAAATAAGCCTTGGCGTTCTCTTACCTCAATAATGCCATTGTTAGCTAAATAGGCCACAGATTCTCTTAGGAGGTTTCGACTAATTCCAAAAGATTCAGCCAACTCTCTTTCAGAAGGAAGTTTGTCTCCGTTTGAATATCCACCTTTTCTAATAAGTTCAAGAATCTTATCTTTAGTTAAATCTTTTTTACTTTTCATATTTGATATCATTCCTTCCGGTGCTTTATAATTTCAGACAAATCTAGTTATTCTTTCGATAGCAAAGCTTCAGATAGCCTTCGAAACACATACTCCTTAAAAAATAAATTTGATTGATTTATTAATAAATTGCAGTGCTTCCTACTAGAAAATAGATTTTAGCATAATTTGACAAAATAAAAACCGTGATAGGTTAAAAGCATTACTTCTTAGTATACTTCTTGTTAAAAAAAAAGGCATCACACAATATCAAAAAATCCTGCCATGTCATCTCAAGTGATATAAATTACATGAGAATTCAAAGGGAACTTGATGTCGCTTGTTAGGTGCTTAATATTGTATTCAAACTGTCCAAACCTGAAATATGTTATCCAAGATAAAATACTTGCAATTCAGAAGATCGAACAAGACAAAAGACTCAAGGGTCATGAAGAGAGAAAGGCCTCCCGCAAGTACTTTGGCAGCTAAGACATATCAGATGTTTCGGTTAACACGCTGAAATTACTGAATTTGAACATAAGGTATGGATACGAAATATTGCTAAGATAAGAATTTACCTTTTTCTAGGCTTTCCTTTGGAATAGAAGGAAAACGAAAAATATGTATTTCACAAGATAATTAGATGCGAATTTAGCTATTTGTTTTGTATTAATAAGTAGGTAAATTAACCATTGACATTAAGTCTATGCATGTGTTATGAAAATACTGGTGGAACCATTGGTTGTGCCAAATAAATTGATACTGTTATTTTACATTTTAAAAATTGACTTAAGATTGAGTAGCATGTCTATTAGTTTTTCTCAAAACAACTTAATATAAATATAATGTTTATTAAATTAATCACTATTTATGAAATAACTCAAATAAGTTATTACTAATTAATGTTAAATAACAACTTAAACTATTTTTAAATCAATAATTTGGAGGATAAACTTGTGAAACCAAAAAAGGACGTGCCGTCATATATGAAAAGGATAATTAAATTAAAAGAGAAGGTGCTCACGACATACCCGGAGATCGACCTGGAAGACGCGAAGCTCCTTACCGAGAGTTTTCTTGAAACACAGGGAGAAGCACTTGTGACCAGAAAAGCGAAAGCTTTCCTCAAACAGTGCAGGGAAAAGACCGTAAAAATATGGGACGATGAACTTATCGTTGGGAATGCAGGCAGCAAGATAAGGGGCGGGATCCTTTCCGCTGATGTCTGCTGGTCCGTCCTGGACAGGGAACTTGAGACTATAAACACGAGAGAATATGACAAGTTCCATCTCCTTCCGGAAGACAAGAAGACCTTTCAGGAACTTATCCGCCCTTACTGGAAGGGCCGTTCCAACTATGAGGAATGGCTTGCAAGGATCCCGTCAGATGTGGCAGCACTTCGCGACAACGGAGCCCTATATATAGACAAAAAGGCAGTGAGAGGCTGGGGTGAGGTTACTGCCGGATACTCTTGGTTTATTAACAACGGAGTCGACAAAATAGTCGAAAAAATCAAGAAGTGCAAGTCAATGCTTGATCCTACTGTCCCCGGGGATTATGAAAAGGAAGTATACCTTGATGCGCTTCTCATTACTGCCGAAGGTATCGTAACACTTGCCGAGCGTTATGCTGCTGAGGCGGATAAACTTGCTTCCGCTGAGAAAGATGCAAAACGGAAAAAAGAACTTGAAACCATTGCAGAAACATGCCGCTGGGTGCCTGCCAGACCGGCAAGGACATTCAGGGAGGCTATGCAGTCCTTCTATTTCTACCAGATCTGTATTTTTATGGAACAGAATGCAGCTGCGTATAATCCGGGGCGCATGGACCAGTACCTATATCCGTTCTATAAGGCAGACCTTGAAGCCGGCAGGGTAACCCCCGAAGAAGCTCAGGAGCTATTTGACTGTCTGTGGGTGAAATTTTCCGAACCGTGCCTTTTCCAGGACGCAAAATCTGCGGAATACGCCTCGGGGTATCCGATGTTTCAGAACCTTTGCGCCGGCGGGATAGATACCAAAGGACAGGATGCGGTCAACGACCTCTCCTATATGATCCTGCAGGCAACCATGGATACGCAGCTCTACCAGCCTTCGCTTTCCGTCCGTTATAACATGGCCAAGAACCCCAACTCCTTCCTGAGGAAAATAGTCGAACTGATAAAGCTGGGCACAGGATTCCCGGCATTCCACAATGATGAAGTCGGTATTCGTATGCTAATGAACAAAGGTATCCCGCTAAGAGAAGCGCTTGACTGGAATCCCGGCGGATGCGTTGAGACAAATCTGGCAGGTAAGCTTCGCGCGTATTCTGCCCTTGCAGACATAAACCTTGGAAGCGTAGTCGAGTTCACCCTTTTGAACGGCAAATGCAGAAAGAGCGGCAAGCTTGCCGGAGCGCAGACAGGAGACCCGCTCAGCTTTAAGACCTTCGATGAATTTATTGAAGCGGTAAAAGCCCAGCTGCATTATGTGGTCAGGGTTGTAGTTAAAGCCAGCCATATCATCGATGAAATATGCATGGACAGGCCTGTCCCCGCATTGTCTTTAAGCTTTGAGGAATGCATAGACAATGCGAAGGACTACGCATGGGGAGGCGCAAAATACAACACCGGAAACGGAATAATATGTATAGGGGTGGCAGACTTCATCAACAGTGTTTCTGCTGTCAGGCATCTTGTATACGACACTAAACAGATATCGATGCATAAGCTTCTTGATGCTCTGGCATGTGATTTCGAAGGGTATGAGGATGTCCTCAAAGCCTGCCGGGAAGCACCGAAATTCGGCAATGACGCTCCGTGCGTTGATGACTTTGCGGCAGACCTTTTTACCTATATTGCAGATGAGATAGAAAATTACAGAAGTAAGTTCGGTGTAATGACACCTGGAATACTCCCTGTTTCCGGAAATACACCTTTCGGAGTTGAAGTCGGTGCGCTGCCCTCCGGACGCAGG
>JAQVPO010000044.1 GCA_028702015.1 Synergistaceae bacterium
GGATGTACTTTGGCTTTGTCTGTGCACTCCCCTATTGTCAGCTGATGCTCGTTCATGATCCCATAGTTTGCATCAAAGTATGCATATGTATGAGAGACCTGGGGAATGGATCCAAGAGGTACGGAGGAAGGGAAACCTTTTTTGTCATAAGCAGGAGCTCTGTCTTTTGCAATGATCCTGTGTGTCTGTGTTCCTCCCCACTCTGGCTTGAATCCCAATGATGCATGTGAATAAAAAACAGTGCGCATGGAGCCAGGTGCATGGTCCATTGCAGGGACATAAATAAGGCTTGCGTCATTCAGCCCGTCATCCGAGTGCGAGACCATTACAGATCCGTCTGCTGTTGCGTTTTTGCCGGCTATAGTTGTTGTGCAGGAGAATGCCGGAACGGAAAACATTGTAAAAAGAATAAGCATTAACATAAAATACAGGTTTCTCATCAAAGGTCTGACCTCCTTTAAAATTCTTGGTAATATATTACTACCAAAGTCAGTTAAATAATCAATGAGATAATTCTTTGATTAAGCTCCATATGGAATCTTAAGGCATCCCTGATATGAAGGGGGCCTTAATTTTTTCTCTGTTGAAGGTATATTATTAAGCTGGAAGCAAATAATGCAAAGTTTTAGTTAAATCTTTATAAAAGATAAGAAATAATCTTGCCCAAATAAGCTGAAAAAAGCTCCGTATTCCTTAAATATTCCGCTTCGCTGCTATCAGGGCAGCTCCTATTGCACCTGAATGCTGAGGCATCTCAGGAGTCAGTACAGGTCTGCCCAGGTGTTTTGAAATCAGGGATGCAAGGGTTTTATTCAGGGCAGGACCGCCTGTCATTACCACAGATCCGCTTGATGAAAGACGGTCGACCATTCCAGCTGCCCTCAAAGCTATAGAATCAAGGAGGCCGAGCGCGATATTTTGCTTTTGTATTCCCCTGGCGAGCAGGCTTATCACTTCTGATTCAGCAAAGACTGTACACATACTCGAAATTGTCTGTATCTCCGTCTCGTCTGGTATCTCTGAAAAGTCTTTAAGGCTGTATCCTAAAAGTACAGCCATATTGCTTAAAAAACGTCCTGTTCCTGCTGCGCACTTATCATTCATAAGAAAATCTGTTACTTTGCCATCACGATCCATAGTGATCACCTTAATGTCCTGTCCTCCAATATCAAGCACAGTTTCAGCGCCATTTATCATGAAAGATGCTCCCGCTGCATGGCAGGTTATCTCAGTTACGGACCTTTCCGCAAAACCGCACATTTTTCTCCCGTAGCCGGTCGCTACTATATGAGAGATATCTCCCATATTCAGGGAAGATCTTTCCAGCAGCGTCTGTATGGCAGCCTGCGAGGTACTCTCTATTTCCCATCCTGTAGGCTGGCTCCAGACGTCAAAGGTGAGTCCGTTCCAGAGGGCAGTCTTTATATTTGAAGAACCAATGTCGATTCCTGCAGTATACATCAGATCATCTCTATGAATGCGCCGAACCTTGTAGCAAGCTGGCCAGTGTCACCCTGGGAATAATCAGTTTCTGCCGCCATGTACGGGATTTCTGCCTCCTGCAGACACTCACGTACGGAATGACTTTCCACAGCGTATGTGTGGCAGGCCTGAAGAATAACATCAATGACACCCTCTGCCCTGTATTCCCGAACATATTTTTTGATAAGCTCAAGTCTTTTTGTGTTAGGAGACATCACAGAACAGGGTATGTTGAGGTATTTTTCAGTTATTGCGTCAATGGGGTCTGAACTTTCATCTACCGGAGATGATGAACACTTGAGATTTCCGCAGTTTTCAAAACCTACTATTATGCCGCCCGTTTCCCTTGATTCTATCGCGTCTGCCACCTTCTCCAGTGATTTGCCCATAGGACATCCTGTAATGAGTATGCGTTTTGCTCCAGGGCAGATCCTTCTTTCACCGGAGTCATAATTTTCCTTCAGCTTCAATGTAAGATCGCTAACAAGTTTTATAGCTTCCTCATAATCAAAGGAGAATTTGAGGTAATCTGAGACCAGCATTATCTCTTTTCCTGTCAATACGGGACAAGGCAGTTTTGACAGATCATAGAACTCCATCATTGTTCTGTGCATCCTGTTGCGCAGTTTTATTGATGCGGAGAGTTTCTCATTTGTTATGTCTGTATTGAAAGTTGCTTCGAGCACGCTTTTTAGTCTAAGGATCTCATCTTTCCATAATACCATGCTGTTTTTTCCGTCTACATTCTGGGGAAGCTGCATTACATGTGTATGCCGCATCTGCCCCAGATATTCGTACATCTTTTTTTTGCCGTCACAGGTAGTTTCCCCTATTACCATATCGCAAAAATGAAAATAGGGGCAGGTGTCTGTAAGAGCGAAGCCGTAGCTGGATTTAATGAGCGGACATAGATTTCTTGGGAGGTGCTTCTCTGCAGCGGCTATCGGCTTTTCACTTGTGCTGCAAAGAGATACTGGGAATCCTCCTGCCGCATTGATAAGTTCCCACGGCGTGAATGTGCAGTATGTGCCTACTACAGGTATGCCTCTCTCTTTGATCTCCTTAACACGGACCGGTCCCATCGCGGTACCTTCACGCATTTTTTCAATTATTTCTCCTATGTTATGCATTTGTCAGTTCCCTTCCGAATTCATTTAGATTAAATTATCAGAATCAATTGTTTTAAAATGGCCTACAGCAGATCGCTCATTATTTTCTCTGCTTCTTTCCCTTCAGGAAGTTCTTTTTTAGAGATGGCTGTCACGATCTTTCCTTCCCGCAGGAATATGAAAAAACTGCCAAGTTTAAGTGCCTGTCTGATGTTGTGTGAGACCATGACCATTGAATATCTATTTTTCAGGGATATAAGATAGTCTTCTATAAGTTCAGAGGATTTTTTATCCAGAGAGGCTGTTGGCTCATCAAGAAGGAGTATCTCCGGTTCAAGGGCAAGAGTCCTTGCAAGGCAGAGCCTTTGCTGCTGGCCTCCGGAAAATCGATTTGCAGGTGTATCAAGCCTATCTTTTACTTCCTCCCATAGTCCTGTTGTTTTCAGTGCCGTCTCCATCCTGTCCTCGGCTTTGGACCTGTTAAAACCTGGGATAAGCTGCAGCGGAAGCATAATATTTCTCCGGATGCTCATTGGAAGCGGATTGGGTATCTGAAAAACCATTCCTACCTTTCTTCTGAGGTCGGTCGGGGTCAGCTGGTCTGCAGAATAAATATCCTTCATCTTGCCGCCGAGGGATAAGCATACCTTCCCGGACCCTTCGTACCCTTGAAAAGTTTCATTGAGCCTGTTCAGGGCTCTTAGAAACGTTGTCTTACCTGAACCGGAACGTCCAAGAAGAACAGAGATCCCTTCTGCCGGCAATTCAGCACTTACCTGGCTGACAGCTTTTCTGCCGTGGAATGAAACTGATAAATTTTTAATTTCAGCACAAAGAGCCATTATCTAGCCCCTTTCCAATGTTTTTCCATTGTCCGCTGGAGCTTTGAGGCGGCATAAAGCAGTGCTGCCGATAGCATAAGCAGGACCATCGCTGCGCCGAATCCTCTCAAGAGCTCTTCCTGGTCTGTATATTGAGCAGCAGTGTAGAAAATAAGAAAAGGCAGTGCTTCGAATTTAGAGCCTAAGCCGGCAGGCAGTCCGGAATTGACGACTACCCCAGTAAGCATGATAACTGCGGTGTCCTCAGCTGCCCTGCCCATCGCAAGCATGATCCCTCCAAGTATCCCCTTGCCCGCCGCCGGAATAAGTATATGGAGCAGCATCTGCTGTTCGGTGAAGCCAAGAGATATGCCTGTTGTAACTAGAGAATCCGGCAGACTTTCTATCGATGAGCGGGTAGTAACGACAAGTGCAGGCATCACCAGCAGAGCAAGACAGAATGCGGCAAGGCTTATGCAGGTAGTCGCATCGGGGGCAAGGGTTCGTCTGAGAAAGAGGATAAGCACAAATCCAAAAAGTCCCATAACAATTGACGGAACACTTGCCAGAAGGTCAACTGCCATAGAAAGCATCTCTTTCTTTCTGCCTTCCGAGTAGCGTGCAAGATATATTCCGCAGCCTATGCCAGGAAGAAGGGAAATTGCCATAGTCAGGCCTACCAGGCATAAGGTCCCTATGAAAGCCGGCCATATGCCATCCCATACAGGGCGTGACCCAGTTATTGCCTCAAGAGGGGCTGTGTTTCCGAAGAATAAGGAAGTGTTGATAACAGGTGCTCCGTGATAAATAAGGAATCCTATAAGCATCAGGAAAGAGCAAATCACAAAAAATGCCGACAGCCAGGCCAGAATGCGAAGCAGCTTTATCCTTGCATCCATATTTTCTTCCTCATCAAGCGAAATAGTATGTTGGCCGAGATGCTTACAAAAAGGAGTATGCCGCCGGCTACGAAAAGAGAAAGATAGGCAGTTCCTCCTACGTCAGAGGATAGAACAAGCCCGATGTGCGCGGTCAGGGTCCTCATGGCGTCCAGCGGAGTGTTTGCATACTGAACCGCGTTGCCTGCGAGCATCGTAGGAATGAGTGTGTCACCGGCTGCTCTTCCGAAGCCTAAAAGAGCAGAAGACCATATCCATTGTTTGGAAGCCGGGAGGACTACCATAGCGATGTTTTGCTCACGAGTGAATCCTAAAGCTGCTGATGTGATGCTTGTCTGAGCTTCTATGGTTTTGAAGGCGCTGTCCATTGAGAGCACCATTGTTGGCATTATAAGCAGGCTGAGTACTATCGAAGCTGTCAGCCATGAAAAACCGGAACCTCCAAGTCCGTTTCTGATGAGAGGGACAAGAAGGAAAACAGAGGCGAATCCATAAACGACTGTTGGTACAGCAGTCATTATTCTAAGAATATTTGCCAGGAACCTTGCTGCCCATCTGGGGCCGAACCCATGGATAAAGCAGCAGCATCCGACAGAAAACGTCCATCCTGTGATCAGGGAGGAAAGAGAAAGAAGTCCGCTTGCCCAAATCATAGGCAAGATGCCAAAATTGCCTCTTTCAGGGTCCCATACAGAACAAAAGAGGGAAGGGCCGCTTTTCATCAAGCCGTCCACGGCACAGAGAGCAATAAAAATAAATAGAGCTGACATTAGGGAAGATACATATGCAGCCGATGCTTTTAACCATATGGGAGTATTTTTATTATCTTTCAATTGTATGTCCTTAATTTTACAGGGAGGAGAGGCTCTCTCCTCCCTGGTATTTGATTACTTGCCTGCCGGCAGCGGTATATATCCGCTGTCCTTTGTTATCTCAACGCCTTCAGGACTGAATATATAGTCTATAAAAAGCTTTGTGAGCCCTTCAGGCTGCCCTTTTGTGTTCATATAGAGATTACGTGTAACTTTATATTTGCCGTTTGCGGCGTTTTCCTGTGATGGTACTGTTCCGTCAAAAGTAGGTGCCTTTATTGATTTGTCAATATATCCTATGCCTACATATCCTATTGCGCGCTTGTCCTGTGCTACAGCGGTTTTCATGGCTCCGTTAGAACTGACTACGTTTACTGAAGGAGCAAGTTCTCCCTTTTTAATAGCCTTTTCAGTGAAAACTTCCCTTGTCCCGCTCCCGTCTTCCCTGCCGAAGACATTGATCGTTCCGGATTCGCCTCCGACCTCTTTCCAGTCCTTGATTTTTCCTGCATAAATATCTATTACCTGCTGGCTTGTCAGAGCGTTTATCCTGTTAGCGGGATTTACAACTACTGCCACTCCATCTATAGCAAATGCAAAAGAGACAAGTCCGTATTTTGAAATTTCTTCCTTCTTAAGAGCGCGTCCAGTGTTCCCTATTGTCACAAGCCCTTCTCCGACCTGCTTAACTCCGACTCCTGAACCGCCGCCGGCAACCGTGATACGAATGTCGGGGTTAAATGACATGATGCGCTTTGCTGCTTCCTTCATAACAGGAATGTGGGCAGTTCCTCCTGAGATATCAAGAGTGCCTTTCTGTCCTTTGAAGGCATCAATAGGTGCGGCCAAACCGGCTGAGGCTGTTATCAGCATTATTGTCAGTGCCATGGAAACAATGATTTTTTTCATAGTTCTGCTGTCTCTCCTTATGATAATTATTTTTTAATATTAATATTGTGATATGGTCTGGTCATACATATGCACGAAAATACTCCTGAAGCCACAGAGAGGCTTCGGAAGCACCTTTTCAGGAATCCGCAGCAGGGAATCAGCTTTTTGAGGAATTAGCAGGCAAGAGGTTTACGGCTTTGCAGATGTTTATAATGCGGCCGATCCGGAGGCTGAATGTGCAGCAAATTGGTAACGCATCCCGTGCATTATTGTATTAAAAACATATCATGTGCATGCCACAGTACGCCACCGCCTTCCGGAAAATCTGCTGTTCTTACAGGCCCATTAATATCACATCAGGGGTTCTTTTTGTCAAGGCGTATTTTACCTTAACTGTTAACAAAGTTTATTCTCAAATATCTTATGCTTTCCCTTAATTCGGAATATACTGGATCGGATACTGTAAAATCAGGAACTTTTATTGTTCTGCCATGCTCTATGTCTGCCGCAGGAGCTGATCTTCAAAGGTATGAACATGGCTTGTTTCAGGTTTTTCAGCTCCAAAGTTAAAATGCATCATATAAATTATTCTTATATTTATTATGAAATATATCGCATCATCGCCATATTGGCTGTAAAATACCATGACGTAAGAAATCTTGAGCGTGCAGTTTTGGAGGAATAGCTTTGCAGGTTTTAACGGCTTTTTTACTGGATGCATTACTCGGAGATCCCAAATGGCTTCCGCATCCGATCAAAATCGTGGGACACATTATCAGCTTCTATGAAAAGATCTTTTATTCTGAGAAATACGGAAAAATACGCGGAGTCCTTTTTTGCCTCTCGGTTCTTGCCACAGTAATTGCTGTTGTTTCATTGGTCTTGCTTGCTGCCGGATATACGGCAGCATTTCTGGAGAGAGTTCTGAATATTTACCTTTTATACTCTGCAATTGCCTTTAAATCACTGAAGGATGAATCTATGCCTGTTTTTCATGCACTCGTTAAAGGAGATATCGAACAGGCCCGCAAAAAAGTGGGATGGATAGTCGGACGGGATACTGATAGGCTGGATGAAGAGGGTATTATCCGCGCAACTGTTGAAACGATAGCTGAAAGCTATATCGATGGTATCGTCTCTGTGCTGTTCTGGATGACTGCAGGCCTATTCTTCGGGCGGGCTGCAATATTTGCGTGGTTTTTCAAAGCTGCCAGCACAATGGATTCTATGGTTGGCTATGATGACGAACGTTACCATGACTTCGGCTGGGCATCAGCAAAGCTTGATGACATCCTGAATTTTATCCCTGCCCGTCTAGGTGCTCTTATATCCATCTGTGCAGGAGCTTTCGCCGGAATGGATTATCGCCGAGCCTGGAGGATATTCATTAGAGACAGGCTTAATCATAAAAGCCCTAACAGCGCTCATGCTGAAAGCGTATTTGCCGGACTGCTGGGCATACGTCTCGGAGGCGGGGCTTTTTACAGCGGTGAATGGGAATCCCGCCCTTCGCTTGGTGAAGACCTGCGTACCCCTGAACCTAAGGACATTCTTTCTGCCCATAAGATCCTTAATATTTCTGCAGTACTCTGCGCGGCGCTGATTTTAGTTTTTTCATAGAAACATACGCGAGTATAATCTGTTCAATGCAGATAAAATGCAGCACATTTAAGAAAGGTGTTTATAATGACGAAAGAACTAAGGCTTCACGGTGCGAATCCGGAAAAATTGTATGCGCAGTTCGGTATTGCAGTTCCCGAAAGGATTTTTGATTTCAGCACCAATACAAACGCCGCTGAACAGAGAAAGGGGTTCTGCCCTGACATCAGGTCAGCGCTTGAGGACTACCCCGACGATGAATGCAGTACCCTGCGTTCGCTGCTTTCTCAAAAGGAAAATATCCCGCGGGAAAATATACTAGTGACCAGCGGGTCTAACGAATCGATATATCTGATCGCCTCATATGAGACTTCATGTGAAAACCGCATCCTCCAGCCTGTCTATGGTGAATATTTACGGGCCCTTACCAATTTCAGCGCAAGAGTGCAGAATATTTTCAATCTCTGCAGTTCAGATATTCCTGCAGACGGAACAGTCTGGCGTTGCAATCCATGCAATCCGACAGGTGCTTTTATACCAGACAGATTGCTCATAGATTTAGCTGCAGAGCATCCCGATACATTATTCATTGTTGATGAAGCATACAGGGATTTTATCTGGACAAGTGATATCAAACTCCCCTGCCCTCTGCTGCCCAATGTTATACGGCTGCGTTCCCTGACCAAAACATACAACCTGTGCGGAGCGCGTATCGGCTATATTATCGCAGGCGAGGCCTCGATAGAACGTCTTAAGAAAAGGCAGCCAAGCTGGAGCGTAAGCAGCTTTGCACAGCAGGCAGCTCTCTTCTTTCTTGCAGATGATACCTTGCCTGACCGTACAGTAGAATATTATTCACAGGAGATGCCCAGGCTTATCTCTGCAGTCAGAGATGCAGGATTTACCGTACTGCCGACCTGTGTAAACTATTTTTTAATGGAGACGGATGATGACGAAAGACTTATACGCTTTCTGCTGGAGCGCAGCATCGTAGTTCGCCATACAAGAAACTTCCCCGGTCTTGACGGCAG
>JAQVPO010000045.1 GCA_028702015.1 Synergistaceae bacterium
ATATTTACTGCCTGCTGTTTTATTTTTCACGCCGATGGGATGTATTGTACAGAATAAAACCTAACTTCACAAGTGGTAGTCATATGTATATATTATGCGTCAAATGATACTTTAAAATCATTCTTCTGAAAAACATAAAGTTTTTTCATAAACTCAGGATCATTCAAAAGGAAGGTGGAATGAGAAATCAGCCATTCTGCATCTTCCTTGGCATATTTCAACAATTCACTGTCCCTAAAAATATCCGCCACTTTGAAACCTGCGGCCCCATGCTGTTTTAAGCCTAGGATCTTTCCCGGCCCTCTCAAAAGGAAATCAGCTTCAGCAATTTTAAAGCCATCACTTACCTTCAGCATTACTTTGAGCCTTTCAGCCACATCATCCCCGGTTTTATTAACAAACAGAACACATACTCCGCGCCTGAATCCCCTGCCTATCCTGCCTCTCAGCTGATGCAGCTGAGAAAGGCCGTATCTCTCTGGAGATTCTATCACTACAACTGAAGCCTCAGGAACATCCAGACCAACTTCAAGAACTGTTGTTCCCACAAGCACCTTTGTTGTTCCATCCCTAAATTTCCCTAGTTCGCTATTTTTATCATTTCCTGACATTTGACCATGAATATAACCTATTCCCAAAGGCCCCAAATGTTTTTTTAAAAAAGCATATCTCTTACCAACGGACACGAGCTGATCTGCCATATCATCTTCCACCCTAGGACAGATCCAGTAGACCCTGCCGCCCGCTGCAGACTCATTTATTATAAATTGCATCAGGTCCCTTATCTTGGTCAAATCTATCAATCTGGTCTCGATTTTTTTTCTTCCTTCTGGTTTTTCGGTAATAAATGAAACATCCATATCACCGAACAGACAGACAGCAACCGTTCTTGGAATAGGCGTCGCCGACATCATTAAAAGATGAGGATTTTTCCCTCTGCTCAGCATTTCTCCTCTTTGCATCACCCCAAACCGCTGCTGCTCATCTATTATGACAATTCCTAAATTATCGAACTCTACACCTTCCTGTATCATTGCATGTGTTCCTACAACGACCTGAGCCTGTCCTGTCTTTATCGATCTTATCAGATGGATCCTTTCCGGTCTGCCTTGCCCACCCTTGAGCAGGACAGAGGTTATTCCGGCATGATGAAGGAGTTTTTGCGCCTGGGAGTAAAGCTGCTCTGCAAGGATCTCTGTTGGAGCCATCACAGCTGTCTGTATGCCTGCGTCAGCACCTGCGGCCGCAAGACCAAGTGCTATGACAGTTTTGCCTGAACCGACATCGCCCTGCAACAGGCGTGACATGGGATGTCCATCCTTGGTGTCTTTAAATACCTGTGTAAAAACCGCTTTTTGAGAATCCGTTAGTTCAAAGGGCAGGGACTCAATGAATTTTAAAAAACTTGATCCCGTTGGCTTGATTTTTGCTGCTTCATTAGATTTTTTCAGCCTTTCTCTTCTTAGGATCAGAGATATCTGAAGAAAATAAAACTCTTCGTAGGCGAGTCTTTTACGGGAAGCTTGCCAGTGTTCTTCTGAATCAGGCCTGTGCATTCCAATGATGGCTTCCCTTATTCCCAGTAACCCCCTTTTTTCTATAATGCTGTCAGGAATATATTCAGATACAAGAGGAATATTTTCTTCTAAAATTCTGGACATCAGCGTCTGCAACCACCTGGCAGACAAACCGGACGTCGATGGATAAACTGGTACTATACCTGTAAATTTATCGACATCTGAACTATTTTTTAATACTTCAAAATCTGGATTTGAAAATTCTATCTTGCCATTACCAAAAGAAGGATGTCCGGAAATAGCTATCGGCGTCCCTTGTTTTAATATATTATCAAGGCCTTTTCTGTTGAACCAGACTATTGATACAGTACCTGTGCCGTCTTTCGCTTCACACAGACAGATGTAAGTGCCGCTCCTGAAGCTTCTTTTGGAACTGACGCTTATTATCCTCGCAATTACTACCGAACTCTCATTCTCCCGAAGTTCAGAAATCTTACGTATTTCTCTCCGATCCACATATTTTCGCGGGAAAAACCAGAGAGCATCGTTTATCGTAAAAATGCCCAATTTCTCCAAAAGCCTGGCTCTGCCAGGCCCTATACCCTTGATATTTGTAACCGGCCTGTAGATATCTCCTGTCACGGATAGCTCAGTTGTTCCCCTCTCTGCCTGGGTCGTTTTCCATTATTTCTTTTGGATTGACCCCAAGCATAGCATAGGCAGCTTCAAGATCGCCCTTGTCAACAGAAGAGACTGATTCCATTTCCATTTCATTTGGATAATCATCTTTTGCCGGAACCTCTTCAAGGATAGAATTGACCGCTGAAGTGATAGTGGAAGAGTTTATGCTCTGATTAAGCATATTATCAAATTTTGCAAGCAAACCCCTGAACTCCTGCTCGTAAAGATTTCTTACATTACGGATCTGTGAGACCCCGTCACGAAGACGCTCCGCCTCCTGGGCTGCATCCCTGCATATAATATCTGCTTTTTCCCTTGCATCTGATATTATTTGTTCAGCTTGCGCCTGAGCACTTTTAACTTTTTCATCTGCGCTCTTCTGGGCCATAAGCAGAGCTTCATGAAGCACATCTTTCATTCTCTCATACTCTGCAAGGCTTTCCTCTTTCAGATGCAGATCTCTCTCGAGATCTTTCGTTTTTTGAGCATATACCTGCAGTGTCTCTGCAACATTATCAAGAAATTCATCTACTTCTGCCGAATCATAACCTCGCATGCTTTTCTTGAAAGACTGGTTGACAACATCCAAAGATGTCAAAAGTTCCAGCATAAAACCCACCATCCTTATTGAAAATAAAAGCTCTATAAATCAAATCGATATATTTTATAAAAATTTACCATGCTACCAATTATACAAGAGAACCCACATTTTAAACTCCTAAAGAAAAATACGTCCGCTCGTTTTTAAAAAAGGCCGTTTACCGTGGCCAAAAATCGATAATAATAATAATTGTAATATGGCCTCACACAGCAAACATATCTGTCATAAAAGCAGTCAAACGTATTCTTTGTAAACTTCATAACCAAAGGGGCGTATTTTTAACAAAATCATTGCTAATCATTGTTCAATATTCTATTTTCCGGATAGTTTCTGTACGTTTTTAAAAGGAGAAACGACCCTTACAAAGCACTTTGACCCAAAATCTGCCGGATCAGATAATTCCATATCATCCTTTATAATAGTTCGTTCCAGCATATTCTCTTCTTCTCTTTGCTTCTAATAAAAGCTTTTTGTAGATACCATTTTCAAAGGTCCCGCAAAGCGCCTGTATAATGTGAAAAGCAGGATTCCGTAAATTATACTCAATAAGTACTGGTGCTCCATCTTTATCAATAGCAATGTCCCACGCGATTAGTCCAAAGTAAGGAAGCTGAGGATGCAGTTTTTTGATAGATCTGACTGCCTTTTGGTAGAACTGGATAAGCACATTGGGGTCACTGATCATCTTTTCTGTGCCTTCAACGATCCTTCCCGCCAAGTTAAGCCCCGGACCTGATATGGACCCATTTTCTTTTACACAAAAAGCAAAACCTCCCCCTGAGATATTGTCAACTACCGAGCCAGGCATACCAACTCTTAATATTGCCAACAATATATATACATCAACACCGTCAAACCAGCTCATGACCCTAAATGTATTCACAGAGGACTTGTTAAATTTTGAGAACGCATCATGTTGTTCAACTTTCTTTTGGATCAGATAATCAGAGGAATAGTCATCAAATATCAACAAAAACTCCTGTTTCAATGTATAAAGCCTGATATTTTTACCCTTTCCTGAATCCAGTGTGGGTTTTGCTATAAGGGTTTCTTCTTTTTCAATAAGCTTAAAAGCTTCATGAATATCAATCCTGTTATAGCTGTTATCGTAGAATATCCCATTGATATTGCGGACTAAGGTATGGGGCGTTCCTATGCATTTAAACCGAAAACGGCTGTCATAATAGGCTTTATCTGCCCACGCAAGTGATAACCTTGAATTATTAAATTGATTTAAAATCTGGTGGTTCATAACGCACTCTGGAACACAGGAAGGGGAAAAGATCCCTGTTACTTCATAATACCAGCGGTGAAAATAATAATCATTTAGTACTAGCCCGTAATTTTTATACCAAGCATCTATTTCATCTTTCTGAGACTTGCTAAGCAAAGGAAGCAAAGCCCCGTCCTGATGTTTCAGCCCTTTTCTGAGTGAAGCTCTTTTTCTGTAATTTATATATATTTTTTTGACAGGCTGGAGTATCCTTTGAGGTGAAGACAAGCTACTTAGAGTCATCAAACAGCATCGTTCCTCTCCGCTAGTATTTTAAGCATCTTTTAAGAGACAAAGACAGATTTCACTTAAAGCAAGAAATACTATTCTGTAAGAGGAAAAACTTTTACAGCATCCTTGTATTTATGTGAAATCACTCCATATTTCTCCTTAAATATCTCCTGAGCCACTGACTCTTTCTTAATCCATTTTACTATTGCCAAAGGGAGATCTGCTCCTGCAAGATGACTGAAGTAGTATCCCCCTCCAAACCTCGGATTCATTTCCAGCAAGTAAGGTGTGTCTCCTTCCATAAAAAGATCCACATCTAGATTACCTATGTGTCTGATCCTACCGCTTAAAAAAGATCCCAATTTCTTCAAAATGTCGCTGTCTATTACTTCTCCGCACTCTGTAGAACCTGAACGCATTGAATATTTGATTTTAACTATTGAATTCCGGTAATTCGCGTTGAGGTCATTTATCACATCCATACCATATTCCTGTACATCAAGTTTCTGCTGTATCAGGACATTGTTATCATTAGGGCCATCTGTTTCATATCGGAGATCCGATGACATAATATTTTTACGGGTCTTTTTGAAAAAAGTCAGCAGCTCGTCCTCATCATCCGCTTCGAATATATACAATGAACCGTGCCCCCATCTAGGCTTAACTATCAAAGGGAATGAGATTATATTCTTCTCAATATCATACAAAGCATCTTCCACCGAGAGATATGTCTTCGGAGTCCTGATATCATTCTTTAAACAAAAACCATAGGTTTGCCATTTGTCGCAGCATATTGAGACAGTATCTATATCTGAAACTAATACTTTTATTCCTGCTCTTTCAAAAAGACTTTTGTTGAGAGAAAGAGGCCTTAGATCTGCATCTGAGAAAGGTATCAGCGCCTCTATCTGATTTTCAGTGCAGTAATTCAACAGGAATGCAATGTAATTTTCTTCATGTGGTTTAGGAGAGACGATACTCACGTCAGCAAACTGGAATACTGGCGACTTGCTGCTACTGACTGCTGCATGAAGACAGCCAATGCCATCGAGAGCTTTTTTAAAATACCGGAGCAAGCATACTGCGCTGCCGACTGAAGTAAGCAGTAAGTTCATTTGCTCTCACCTCTTTATGTATATTTAAAATAAGAATCAAATATAACCTGCTAGAAATTCCAATCGTTTATGTTCACACAGACGGAAGGTTATTGTTGACTGTAAGTTATATTCAGTAATTATAAATATATTTTTACTGAAGCAGCTAAAAACCGTTTTGTGATCTTATTCCCTTTCTTTTCAGCAATCTGGAGAAATACCCCCTCAGCCTTTCATCCCATTCATTAGTTGTCCTGTTAAGCCCCTGAGCTGAGTTTATTTCAATAATTTTAAAGCCATCAGCAGTTACAGCAACATCAAACCCCATATATTCGATCTGCGGGATATGCCTGCATATTTTTAATATTCCATCCTGAAGAAGCTGCCAGTTTGGCATAATACCTTCCAGTCTCATCCCGGTATCAGGATGCACAGTATGCTTAAGAAATTCTTTGTTTTTTGTGATCTCGAACCCTCCGTTGAAGTATCCAGTTTTTATGTTGATCCAGCAGCTGATACCCCCAGAGGATATATTGTCTACAAAACCTGACCGTTTTGTACCGAATTTGATGGCCCCCTCTCCAATGAACGGATCATCTCCGTTCTCGTTTACTACCTTCAGTCTTATCGTGTTAAGAGAACAGGGATAGATTCTTTTTAATTCTTCATGCATCTCTACGTATTCGGTAATTATAAAACCGTTCTTTGAGAGCAGCAGTTCACATATTCCATTTTCATCAATCTCTTTGTCGTTTACCGTATATCGTAACGATTTAAATCCTAGTTTAGTAAAGCCTGAGCCAAATGCCCCTGAGACAGGCTTTAAGGCCAGTTGCTCTTTTGCCTTAAGCAGCTTTAAAATACTTCCTATATCAGATGATAATCCATCAGGACAATCCATTAGTTTAAGAATTTTGTTAGGATTTCCCTTTAATAAATGGAAATAATATTCCGGCATGCAGTCGCTGTATTTTGACAGGACATATTTGGTTGTAAGTTTGTCATCTATCCAGAAAACAAACTTACCATTGATTGGAAATAATCTCATATAATCATAGTCTGACAGGAACCTGCTCAAGTTTTTGCTGTTGAGTCCAACCTGATCTATCCTTCTCGAAAGGAATCCATGTCTGTATGCCCAGATTTTTTGACCTGCAGAGCAGGTTTTATTCCGTTTTGCATCCCTGTAGATCATCATTATCCATTTTCTCTGATATTTGAGCTTAATATTATTTTTTATCCGTCTATACTTTTCTTCTCCCAGCATGGTTTTGATACTGCACATACTCATCCCTCCATAAAGATTCTTCTGCTGCATAAGCTCTCTTCTTATTAGGCTCAGGACATACAAATGGAATACACCTAGTTACAGTAAATCATTCGACAAGCACCTGTATCCATTTATCTTGCACATCTGCCATTTCAAGCATTTCTGTCATTGAGCTGAATTTCATCAGAAATATACCTATTGCAGCATTGGAGTACATATATGGCTTGATAATGTCACCTGGCTGCTGGTTGAAATAAGATTCAATTATGTTGTTCTTTTTGACATTACTGTCGATACGGATATCTTTAAGAACACCCTCTTTATATGAATGGACAGCAAAGTATCCGCAGAATCCTCTTGGCTCAGTAAATCTGAGTTCGCTGCAGTCTTCGCCAAGCGCAGCCTTTATCGTATATTCGACCAGATCTGTGCCTGTGAGAAATTCGATGACCTGGGGAATATAACATCCGCCGTTTCGGGGACCTATTTCAATTATGTATATCTTACCGTCTTCAGCTACGCGGATGTCAAAATTATAGGCTCCTGTCTTCATTTGAAGCAGAGATATCAATCGTTGTATTTCTTCATGGACCTTAGCCTGTATTTCTGAGGACATTATGGATGGAAAGGTTGCCGCGACTGGAACAAATGGATTCAAATTTGCAGGATCAAAGTGATCATTTCCAAAACATCTGAATACCAGCTCGCCATCAACAGAAAAACCGTCACCTGCGACCTGGTATGAATCAATATTTATGCATTCTTCAATAATTATACGTTTTTCTCTTGAGAAAGCCTGCGCTTTTTCGAACGCTTCCTTTAGTCCATAAATATCAGATATTAATGAAATTCCCTTGCTGCCAGATGAATCAACTGGTTTTACAAAAACTGGAGGGCTGAAAAACATAAAGTCATTCACAGCTGTTTCGTACGAATAATATCCTTTAGCCTTAGGCGCATTAAAACCATTCTTCGTCAGAAAAGATCGGAACTGATCCTTCTTCGAAAGTATCTCAACCGACCTGTAAGGGCTGGTAGGAAGATCCATCTGCTCTGCGACATAAGCTGCAGTAGATGCTGACGGATCAGATGCATATGAAACGATACCATCGATATTAAGTTTTTTTGCAAGATTAAGAATTGATTCTTTGTCTGTTGTGCTTATATTATAGTATTCATCTGAATAATGATGTCCCGGATTATCCGGCAGGTAATCACAGGTAATGACATGACAGCCAAGTTTTTTGGCGGAGAGGATACATGGGATCTGTTGTCTTGATGCACCAAGAAGAATAATCTTTTTCATCGCGGCCCTCCCTTTTACAAAATTCAGGATAGTACATTTCAATGCAGCTTAGGTAGATGCAATGGAATAAAAGCCGTTTACTGATTTTATTGCTCTTTTAACTTTAATTGCAAAAAGATTAACTCAGTACATCCTAAAGCAGTACAAAGTTTGAATAAATTATATAATATGTTGGATGAAAATTTATTTAATAAAAATACTTGTTTTAATTATCTTCAAATTCTCTTATTTTTTAACGCTTGCTCCGCAACTAATTTTTACAGATATCTTAATTCAACATACTAACAAAAACCTCAGAAACAAACGATACGCATGAATATATATTTTACTTTTTATATAATTAACTTCACTACACAAAGCATAAAATATATTCATGTCTTTCATTTTAAGTTTCCTCTTAATACGGAAACTGCGAACCTTGCATTTTAAAGCCATAAATTCTGTAAAAGGGCAATATTTACTATGAATATTTACAGCAAATTCTTTATACATATCTGACATGGCCTTCTGCTGATTTATTTGTTTTTGACCAATCCCATCTCCGATTTCTGAAGTCCATGATCCTGGAACGCCTGTACGGTAATCAGCCATATTGTCATGAAAATAAAAAACGCTGCCCTTGCTTGCCAGAAAAAGATGGAGCGGGACATCTCCCACAGGAGCATGGA
>JAQVPO010000046.1 GCA_028702015.1 Synergistaceae bacterium
AAATGATGACAGAGAGAGATTTGGTCAGCAGAATAAGAGAAATAGGCGGGGCAGTCTATGTTGCGGGAGGCTGGGTGCGTGACAGGCTCATGGGAAGATGTCCCCGTGATAAAGATTATGTAGTCTGCGGAATGGACGAAGCCTCTTTTACTTCTGCATTTACAGACGCTGAAAAAATCTGGAAAACATTTCCTGTATTTACCATGTCAGTAGACGGGCATCGGTGCGATGTGGCGTTAGCCAGGACAGAAAAGAAAAAAGGCAGAGGGTACAAAGGCTTTGAAGTCAAATACGGATCCGATGTCACTATAGAAGAGGATCTTTTCAGGCGTGATACTACTGTAAACAGCATGGCATGCTCTCTCCCCGAGGATAAGCTTATAGACCCCTACGGAGGTCAGCGGGATATAAAAGCCGGTATCATAAGAGCAACTTCATCCCATTTTTGCGAGGATCCGGTGAGAGCACTACGTGCCGCCAGGCAGGCTGCAGAGTTTAATTTTACAATAGAAAAGGGCACGCTTGAAATGATGGGATGTTGTTTCCCGGAACTTCTTCACGAACCGAAGGAAAGGATATTCGGTGAATTGAAGAGGACGATGTTTTGTGACAGACCCTCCATATTCTTCTTAATGCTGGCTGAGGCTGGTATTCTTGGTGCAGTTATCCCGCCCCTTGATGAGATTTGGAAAAGGCAGTCAGAAAATAGCGGCGAAGATTTTAACCGTGCTGTCAGTTCGCTGGACAGGACTGCGGAACTAAGTGAAAGGCCCGAGGTCAGGTTTGCCTCCCTTGTCAGATCTATTGCTCTCTCTCTTGAGTGTACTGAAGGCATGTTGGATGAGATCGATCGAACGATCAGACTGCCGAAAGTATGGCGAAGGTGCGCTGAGTTCGCATACATGAATCTCCCGGATGCAACAGCAGGAAAAGAGCCTGCTGTTGCAGTGGATACTCTTACTAAACTTCAAAATCACCCGGTCGGAATAGACGGGTGCATTGCCATAACAAAAGCCGAAGGAACTATAGATTCTTATCCCTTCCTTGAGAACAGCAAGCTGTATCTTGAGGCAATGAAAAAAGCCCGGGCAGAACTCCCGCCCGAAATAGAAGGAACGGCCAGAGGAGAATGGATAAGAGCGCGGCAAATAGAGGAAATTGGGAGAATTTGCCGCTGAAGACCGCGGAGACTCAAAATCACCGTCGTTCCCGAGTGATTGTATCGGGAATCCAGCGGCTTTTGTTTAGGTCCTAAAAAGCCAGTCATAGCAATGATATTGAGACACTGGATCTCCGATTTATGCATTCGGGGACGACGGTAAAAAAGACTTTCATTCACCACCTGACGGAGTCAGGCAAATTCTCCACAATGCGAAGCGAGCAAATTCCCTGCAGCGTTTCTAATCTGCAAATTCACCAGAGGCCGAAGGACGCGAATTCTCCGTCTCTGTCGCTTGCCTGTTTACAGGGCTTTCAAAAAATCTTTCAAACGCCCCATGCCCTCACGGATATTTTCCATTGAGCAGGCATAGGAAAACCTTACAAAGCCCGGAGCGAAGAAAGCTGTACCTGGAACTGCCGCAACGAACTTTTCTTCGAGGAGCTTTTCACAGAACTTCATGTCATCAGGCACAGGGGTCTCCCTTATGTCTATAAAGATGTAAAAGGCACCTTCAGGGTCTCTTACCGTTACGTAGGGCATCTGGCGTACAAGTTCAAGTATTACACTGCGCCTTTCCTCGAAAGCTTTGCGCATTTTTTCAACATCGGGATCAGCGTCTTTTATTGCCCCCCATGCTGCCCACTGGGCTATCGATGATGCATTGGAGGTGAGATGGGTCTGGAGCGTATTCATTTTAGCAATAAGAGGCTTGGGGGCAAGTGCGTAGCCGATGCGCCAGCCGGTCATCGCGTAAGCTTTGCTTGCTCCGTTTACGATTATGACCCTGTCCCTGATATCGGGAGCGACATTGAGGATGTTGACATGCTTAGCGTGACCATATACGAGTCTTTCGTATATCTCATCGAATATGATCCAGAGATCTTTTTCTCTGGCCACATCGGCGATCATTTTCAGTGTTTCTTCGTCATATATTGCGCCAGAGGGGTTTGATGGCGAGTTTACTATCATGCCTACAGTTTTATCGCTGAGAACAGCTTCAATGGCTTTTTTTGTAGGGATAAGGTCTGTTTTAAGTGTATCTACGATTACATCCTTGCCTCCTGCCAGATGCACCTGTTCAACATAACTGACCCATGCCGGCGAGAAGAGGAGCACTTCATCCCCTGGGTCCACAAGCATCTGGAGGGCTTCGTAGAGGAGAGGCTTTGCACCTGAAGCTATCAGAACTTCATCAGGAGCGTAATCAAGTCCGAAGCGTCTCTTGTAATAGTTGCATACCTCCTGGCGGAGTTCCAGTATTCCTGAATTGAGAGTGTAGTGCGATTCTCCGCGTCTGATAGCATCTATCGCAGCTTTTGAAGCGCATTCCGGAGAGTTGAAATCAGGTTCCCCAAGGCTGAATGATATTACGGGCTTGCCTTCCGCCTTCATTTTCTTTGCCTTGGCAGAGATGCTTATCGTGGCTGATGGCTGGATCTCAAGTATCCTTTTTGACATTTTCATGATATTTCCCCCTCTTTCATTTTCCTTTGTATTTGAGATTATACCTTAGGCTTTTTGGGCGTCAATCAAGCTTTGTCCGAATAGGCAAATATACATATTTAATGGGTTTGAGGGCAGCTTGATATGATGATACAATTGGTGCAGCAGCAATTTATTATATACGCATCAGTACGAATGGAGGAGTTGCGATGGAGGTACGTTTTCTTACGCGCAATGTGGAACTGCCGGCAGAGGTCAAAGAGTATATGGAGAAGAAGGTCGGTAAGATCGAAAAATTCTTTGACAAGATCATTGACACGCAGGTTGCGTTGAACTTTAAGCGCGGTATGAATGTTGTTGAGATAACCTCCAATGTTAACGGGGTCGTAATGAGGGGCGAGGATTATGCTCCCGATCTCAGGAAGGCTTTTGACAAAGCTCTGAAGAACATTGAGCGCCAGGTCAAAAGGCACAAGGGCTATCTTACAGACAAGGCAAGGATGAAAGTGCAGGAGTTCTCATTTGATATCGATCCTGAGCTTTTGCCGGTACATTCTGAAAAAGAGGAAATGCCGCGCGAGATAGTCAAGACGAAGAAATTCAATGTTGAAGTCATGACCCCTATTGAGGCAACGATGCAGATGGATCTTCTTGCGCACAGTTTCTTTATTTTCAAGAATGACCAGTCCGGAGCGATAAATGTTGTCTACCGCAGGGAGGAAGGCGGATACGGCCTGCTTGAGCCCAGGTGATTTCCGGCGGACTGCAGAGCAGATCCTGCTGGTTCATTGTAAGTTTCTGTGCAGCAGGGGCGCGTAGTTGTAATCTTCCAATATAGAGGGGCCGACAGGCCCCTTTTTTTATAAATTTACAGATAGGCCTAAAAGGTGATCACAAGGATATGTCAGAAAAAATTATTGATTCTTTGAATCCCAAACAAAAGGAAGCGGTTCTCTTCTGCGATGGACATGAGCTTGTCCTGGCTGGCGCTGGCAGCGGTAAAACACGAGTTCTTACTTCAAAGATAGCGTATCTGATCGGTGCAAAAAAGATTGCCCCATGGAGGATCCTTGCACTGACCTTTACTAACAAGGCTGCCAGGGAGATGAAGTCAAGGGTGGAAGCTTTGCTGGGGTCTGGTCTCAGCGGAGTAGAAGTCTCGACCTTTCATGCCTATGGGCTCAGATTTCTCCACAGGTATTCCGATGCTCTCATGAAGCTGGGATACCCGAAGAGTTTTGTTATCTTTGACAGAGGAGATACAAGGAACATTGTCAAAAAAGTGCTGAACCAGCTGGACATAGATCCAAGGATAATGGATGCCGGGGGTGCAATAGAACTTATTTCACGGGTCAAGACAGAGTCGAACCCGGTGACGAGGGAGCCGGCAATACAGGCAAGGTGGCTCTCCCTGTATCAAAAATACCAGCAGGCGCTGATCTCACAGGGAGCACTGGATTTCGATGATCTTATGGTCCTTCCCCTGCATATACTTGCAACCGACAGAGAGGTGCGTGAACGTGAACGTTCGCGCCTTGACTGGATACTTGTGGATGAATACCAGGATGTCAACAGGCCGCAGTATCTCCTTCTGCGCTGTCTTGTGGATTCCGGCCGCAAAATTATGGTGGTAGGTGATCCTGACCAGTCTATATACGGGTGGCGCGGAGCCGATATGAGCATGATAATGAACTTTGCCAATGACTTCAAAGGGGCAAAGATAGTGGTACTAGACCAGAATTATCGCTCCACAGGTAAGATACTCGAGGGTGCGAACGGTGTTATACAGAAGAACTCTGACAGACATCCGAAGGACCTTTGGACAGCCGAACCGAGCGGTGAGTTTATAAGAGTTTACAGGTCCCGGACTGACCAGGACGAAGCGGCATGGATAGCAGGTCATATAGAGAGCCTGAGGGACGACGGTTACAGGTACTGTGAGATGGCTGTGCTTTACAGGATGAACGCTCTCAGCCGCGGTATCGAACAGGCACTGCTCGAGAGAGGCATCCCTTACAGGGTGATCAGGGGGCTTGCCTTCTATGAGAGGCTTGAAGTCAAAGATGTGCTTTCAATGCTGCGTCTTGCGGTGAATCCGAGAGACAGCGTATCTTTGTCCAGGGTCGCGAACGTTCCGACACGAGGAGTTGGCAAAAAAAGTGTATCGCTGCTTTCGGAACAGCTTGAAAAGACGGCAGGTATGGATGCCTCTGCGGTGTGGTCCGAGATGGCAAAGACAGGCGGGGGATTGAAGGGAAAATCAGGCATAGGGGCAAAGGAATTGGCAAAGAATATGCTTGAAATACTGGAACTCTCTTCGGATGTGCACGAAGCTGTAAGGACAGTCCTCTACTCGCAGGGCTATGAAGCTTACTTGAAGGCCAATTATCCCGAAGACTGGGAAGAGAGGGCGGAGAACGTTCTTGAAATCCTTTCCCTTGTGCCGGAAGACGGTGATATAGCTCAGGTTTTGACAGAAATCCCTCTCTTTACGGATCAGGATGCCCCGGACGACATGGAGGACAGGGTAAACCTGCTGACACTTCACGCAGCCAAGGGTCTTGAGTTCCCGGCCGTCTTCATAACCGGAATGGAAGAAGGTATCTTTCCCAGCGCCCGTTCTGTTGAAGGCGAGAGCGACCTTTCAGAGGAACGCAGACTCTGTTATGTCGGCATGACTAGGGCAAGAGAGCGCCTTTTTATGAGCGGATCATCCTCAAGGCTGCTCTTCGGAGGAGTACAGAGGAACAGGACATCAAGATTTATCGGAGAGATACCAAAGAGTTCAACAGAGATAAAAGACGATACAGCCGGAGGCGGGTATTTTGCTGACAGTAGGACTGACAGGAGACGTTGGCGCTGGTAAAAGCACTCTTTCAAGGGTGTGGGAAGAAATGGGGGCGACGGTGATTGATGCTGACAGAGTTGCCCGTAATATGTGGATGCTTCCTGATGTGCAGAAGAAAGCCGCTGAAAGGTGGGGCGGTGATTTTTTCAGCGGAGGAAACAAAACGGTCTTTGCTAAAATAGCTGAAAAGATATTTTCTGACGAGGAAGAGTATAAGTTTGTATCAGGGCTGCTGCATCCTGCGACCATCTCAGCGATAGAAGGAATACTGAGAAATGCCCATGGATGGATCGTTGTCGAGATCCCGCTGCTTTTTGAGTGCGGGCGCCCCGAATGGATCGATTGTGTGGTGTACGCATCAGCCTCTGCTGAGAAGCGTGCCGAGCGCAATGTATCAAGAGGGTGGGACGCCGGTGAGATACTCAGGCGCGAAATAAGACTGATGTCCAGGGAGGAAAAAATAAAAATGTCGGACTGGGTCCTTGAGAATTCAGGCTCTATGGAAGAATGGGAATCCAAGGCCAGGGAGCTGGGATATATCCTGATAGAGAGAGAAAGATACTCTAGATCAGATTTCTGAACCGTCCGATCAAGGACCTCTTTTCAAGAGAGTAGAGTACTGCTGCTCCGATAGCCGCGCCTGGCACACTGCTTATGAGAAAAGATGCAGCAAAGAAGGCAAAGCTTGCGGATACTCCTGTCAGAGGTGTCACGACTGCAGCGCTTACCCATGCGCCGATTATCCCTGTCCCGATGGGCTCTGCTATGGCTGAAAAAATTTTATTTCTGCCTTGCAGGAAGCGTCCTGCGATGCCTACCAGGAGTGCCCCGAACATGCTTCCCGGAAATGCGAAAAGACTGCCTGTCCCCATGATGTTTCGTATTAAACTTGTCGTGAAAGCCGCTCCGACGGCCCAGAGGGGGCCCAGGAGAACTCCGGCAATAACATTTATAGAATGCTGGAAAGGGAAACATCTTGCAGGTCCTGCAGGTATGGAGACAAAAGAGAGTGCCACTCCCGCCCCTGCCAGAAGCCCTGCTGCAAGAGCCTTTTTGAAAAAGATTTTTTTAAATATCAGGTTTTTATCCATTTTAAGCACCTCTGAAGCATAGCTTAACCTTTTTGCCCGGCGTATCGCTCTGGCGCAGAGTTCAGGAACTGCGGCAGACTCAGGCAGATCAGCACATTCTATCAGAGAGAAGGGCATAATGAAAGTATTTTTGGACAGCCTTTCTCCGAGTTAATGTATAATTGCCAGATAACCTGATTTTTTACAGGAGCTGTTTTTATTGAAAGCAATAGTTCTTCCGGGTCTGACCATAGAGTCAGAGTGTGATCTTGAAATAACCATGATGGTGCTTGGAGGCAGGAAACCCTCTGCCGACTGGATGAGATCTCTTGATTTTTACAGGAGCATGTGGGCGGTAGACAGCGGTGCAGACCCCTGTTTTGAATCAGGGATGCTGCCATGCAGATTTGTAGGGGATGCAGACAGTGCATCGACCGAAGCTTTGCAGTGGATCAAGGATAACGGAGTTGATATTTCGAGGTTCAAAAGAGATAAGGACCTTACGGATTTCCAAATTGCCCTTGACCTTCTCTCAAAAGAAAATAGCGGCAGAGAAAGGGCTCTTTTCATTACCGGAGGCTTTGCAGGCAGATTCGACCATCTGTGGGCCGCTGTAATATCCTTTCTCAGCTGTGCCAAAAACATCAGGCCGCTCGGGATGGCTGACCAGACAGAGGGAATTATCTTTCTGCATGGCCCGGAGAAGCTGAGAATGGATTTCAGGAAATTGCCTGGTGCTATTTCACTGATATCATTTACCTGCGAAAGCAGAGGAGTATTTATAGATGGAGTCAGATGGCCCCTCGAAGATGTCGTCCTTAAGTACGGGGAGCCTTACAGTATAAGCAACAGGCTTGCAGGAGGCAGAGAGGCAAAAATATCTGTGGGCCAGGGAACTGTTGGAGTATATTGGGTCTGGGATGCATGAAGATATGAGCAATTTATGTGACGGAGCTTTTTGTCAGTCATGATAAAATACTTTCTGTCAGATTTTTGATCGATAGGGATGTGGTCATAGGTGTTTTTTGGAGGCGGAAATATTACGGCGCGTTTAGCAGAACTTCTTCTCAGTCTGCCTGCAGTGCTTTGGGCAATAACTTTTCATGAATTTTGTCATGGCTACGCAGCCATGAAACTGGGAGATCCTACTGCGCAAAGAGATGGCAGGCTCAGCCTGAATCCCCTGCACCATCTTGATCCTATCGGAGCCCTTTGTCTCCTTCTTTTCAGGTTTGGCTGGGCTAAGCCCGTTCCTATCAATCCCGGGTACTTTAAAAACCCGAGAAGGGATATGGTGATAGTGAGTCTTGCCGGAGCTGCAGGCAACATACTGACTGCGTTTGTATGCGCGCAGCTTGTTAAATTATTCCCTGCATTTTTTCAGACTTACGCAGCACAGCAGTTTATACTGATAATGATCTATATGAACGTAGGACTTGCGGCTTTCAACCTTCTGCCGATCCCTCCCCTCGACGGATCACGCGTGCTTTATGTCATGCTCCCGTATAAATACATGAACATTTACTATACTCTGGAAAGATACGGCATGTTTGTAATAGTGGCGCTGATGATACTTGGGGTCATTCCTGTGCTGATGAGCCCTCTCATGAGGCTGATACTTAATATTATACTTTAGGTGGCAATAATGAAAATACTTCTCACAAACGACGACGGGGTCTACTCGCTTGGAATACAGACACTTGCTAAAAGACTCACCGAGGCAGGGCACGAGATACTCCTTGTCGCTCCCGACAGGGAAAGAAGCGGCTGCGGACATGCAATGACTATGGACAGGCCTGTGCACATAAGGAACGTAAACAGGCTTTTCCTCTCTGCTGATTTTAGAGCCAGAACGTGCGATGGCACTCCTACGGACTGTGTAATAATGGCGATAGATGCTATGGGATTTAAGCCTGATATGGTTATATCAGGGATAAATCAGGGGCCTAATCTGGGTGATGATCTGACCTATTCCGGGACAGTCTGCGCAGCAATGGAAGGTATTATATTCGGATATCCTTCGATAGCTGTCTCTTTGGTAATG
>JAQVPO010000047.1 GCA_028702015.1 Synergistaceae bacterium
GATCCTGCATGGCATCTATTTCCATCTTCACGATGCTTTTGGGAAGACGGAATTCGGGGATACCGTAAATGAGCACGCCGCCTGCAGCATGGAGGGCTTCGAATACAGTTACTTCATATCCTTTTTTCGCAAGATCACCTGCTACGGTCAGGCTGGACGGCCCTGAACCGACAACTGCAACTTTGCCTTTTGAGGGTGATTCCGTCTTTTCCGTCTTTGTTTTTTTCTGTGTATATTTCCAGTCAGCTACAAGGCGTTCCAGCTTGCCTATGGCTACAGGCTCAAAGCCCGGCATCTTGCCAACGGTGCATAGCTGCTCGCACTGTGTTTCCTGAGGGCAAACTCGGCCGCATACCGCAGGCAGGTTGGTGTATTTGTCCAGTACCGCCGCTGCTCCGGCCATATCACCGTCTTTGATGCATTTGATAAAGCCGGGGATATCAATAGCAACAGGGCATCCTGCAATACAGGGTTTTGTCTTGCACTGGAGGCAGCGGCCAGCTTCCTTAATTCCCTCTTCAATTGAGTAGCCAAGACATACCTCTCCGAAATTGCTTCTGCGTACTTCCGGATCCTGTTCCTTTATAGGGGTCTTCCTCTTAGAAAAATCTACGCCCATGATGCTTCACCTACTTCAGCTTCAAATTTATCCATGGAAATTTTTTCTTCGTCCTTATACTGGCGCAGGCGGCTCATGAATTCATCCCAGTTGACCTTATGCCCGTCAAACTCAGGTCCGTCAACACATGCGAAGAAAATCTTGTCATCTACTGTAACGCGGCAGCATCCGCACATTCCTGTCCCGTCGACCATCAATGGGTTGAGTGAGACTATGATAGGCAGGCCAAGTGCAGCTGCGGCCTTTGTGCAGAATTTCATCATAATGGAGGGACCGATGCACCAGCAGCGGTCAACTTTTTCGCCGCGCTCAACTACCATCTTCATTGCCTCTGTTACGACGCCCTTCATTCCTTCCGAGCCGTCGTCCGTGGTGATGATCAGCTCATCGGAGAATTTAGCGCATTCATCCTTCATTATTACTAGTTCAGAAGTACGTCCGCCCAGTATTGTGATGACCTTGTTTCCTGCGAGTTTAAGTTCCTTTATAATAGGATGCAGGGCAGCGATGCCGACTCCGCCGCCTACCATCAGAACTGTTCCGTATTTTTCAACTTCGCTCGGAGTGCCTAGAGGGCCGGAGATGTCCTTTATGCAGTCTCCCACATTCAGGCATGACATTGCAGCTGTGGTCTTGCCTACGACCTGGAAAATCAGGCGAATAAGTCCTTTTTCCTTGTCATAGTCAGCTATGGTAAGTGGGATCCTTTCTCCTTGGTCATCGACCCTAAGAACGACAAACTGGCCTGCTCTTGCATGCTTTGCAATGCGTGCGGCTTCGACCCATATGTCAAATTCTTTGGGTGCGATCTTTTGTTTTGAAACGATCTTGAACATAGTGTACCTCCTCTAAATATTATCTAAAAACTCTTGTTTAATTATTTTTAAACAGGCGCTGTTAAATCTAGCTCAATTTGTGAATAATTGCAACATATAAAAAGGAGAAAAAATAAACCACCCAAAAGAGAAAATATGCAATAATGGTTCGAGAATTGAAAAATATTGATTGTGATTATGCAATTTACTTATTTATAAGCTGTTTAAATTATGTATTTGAAATATATCAGATCATCTTTATTAAGCACGGTTATCTGTCGGCAGTATATTCGCGAATCCCTTATTAAAATTATTCAAAGAGTTAGAGTTATAATATTTTCTGCGGGTTATCAAGACCTGACTTTGAATTGAGGAGTGAACATAATGAACGTAAAAGTGTATTCTACTGATACCTGTCCGTGGTGTGTCAAGGCGAAAGAGTATCTTGAGTCTCTCAATATTGAGTATGATTCAGTGAACGTGGCAGGAGACAAAGCCGCAGCAATGGAACTGGTCAAGAAGACAAGGCAGATGGGAGTTCCTGTTATCCAGATCGGTGAAAAATATATAGTAGGCTTTGATCAGATCAAAATCAATGAAATGCTGAAGGAAGCAGGGCTTCTCAAGTAATTAAAATCGGCCTTAAAGGGGTGCTTTCATGGACAGCCTGTCGATCCGTTTTAATTTTGGTGGAGCCTTTGTCCGTACCGGTCTTTCTTTCGATGAGCTCAGGGAAGCACATGCCGGAGCATGTGCCGAAGCTGCCACATGGCTCAGAGAGACCCCGTCAGGTACTGAAGGGCATGGATGGATGGCCCTTCCAGAGACAGATACGTCTGAGATAAAAAGAACTGCAGAATGGCTGAAAGATTATGATTTTATAATACATGTGGGCATCGGAGGTTCAGCTCTGGGCAGCCTGATGCTGAACCAGTCTCTCCTTGATGAGTTTCGCAACTGCAGCGAAGCTCGTCCCAAATTTTATCTTGCTGACAATCCTGATCCTACAAAGACCAGGGAGATATGGGAGCAGTCAAAAGGAGGGAGAACTGCCCTTGTTGGAGTAAGCAAATCCGGGGCAACTGCTGAGACTATGTCACAGTTCCTCTGGTTCCGGAATGAGATGATTAAGCAAACAGGCAGGGCGGAGGATGACATACTGGTCATCACCGACCCTCAAAAAGGCATATTCCGTTCGTTTTCACGTGATCCAGGCTGCAGGGCATTGGATCTGCCCGCCTCCGTAGGCGGGAGATATTCTGTTTTGTCAGCTGCTGCGCTGGCAGGCGCCTGTGCCCTAGGCATCGATATAGATGAGCTTCTGTCAGGTGCAGGGAAAATGAAAAGATATCTTCTTGAAAATACCTCAATGGAGACTAATCCTGCCTGGCTTGCATCGTCCTTGCATGTCTGCCATGAAAAGCAGGGCAGGTCTATGGCTGTCATGATGCCCTATTCCAGCAAAATGGCTTTTTTTGCTGAATGGTTTGCGCAGCTTTGGGGCGAGAGCCTTGGAAAATCAGGAAAGGGTACGACTCCGGTAAGAGCTGTAGGAGCGATCGATCAGCATTCGCAGGTCCAGCTTTACACCGAAGGTCCCGATGACAAGCTTTTTACGATCATAAATTTAAAAAAACATGGTGATCAGGTTTCTGTGCCTCCCGTTGACTGTGACGCACTTAAGCCTCTTTCATACCTTGACGGTTCGGATATAGGCGAAATGCTTGGACTTGAGGCCATGAGCACTGCCGCTGCGATAGTCAAAACAGGACACCCCCTTATATGGGTGGAGCTGGAGAGGTTAGACCCTACTTCACTTGGAGCACTGATATTCTATTATGAATACATGACAGCTATGACCGGCAGGATGATGGGTATTGACCCCTTTGATCAGCCAGGGGTGGAGCAGGGCAAAAAATATACATATGGCCTTATGGGGCGCAGCGGATTCGAAAAGGATGCGGAGGAAGCAGAGGAATGGTTCCAAAGGATAGCGGGCATTTCTCTCAAAATCTAGAATTGATATCTGCTTAAAGAGCAACTTATATCTTTAGGCCTATGGAATAATAAAAGCCCGAAAGCTCTTTTCGGGCAAAAATTTTTCTTATTTATTTAATAATACGGTATATTCAAATTATGGGACTGCAAAAGGACCTGCCATCTTCAGTCAGAGATCCTGAGCTTAATGAACTCTCCCTGGAGGTTCCAGCTCTTTTCCTGTATACTGCTGAAATCTCCAGGCTGTTTCCATGGCAGCATATTTGCAACGCCGAATGCATCAACTACTGCAATAAACCGTGAGCCGCTGTCATCGATATAAAGATAGACGCCTTCGGGTTGCTGTTTTGCCATATTGCTGCTGCCTCCGTAATAATTTCTATTTTGTACGCTCTATATGTTACTACATTAAGTCGGTTCAGACCAGTTTTATTTGCCTTTTGATCAGATGATCCTGTTTTTTGGAGAGGATACGATGACCTTTATTGTATTGACCTGGATCATATTTGCGATACTTATTGTTTCTCCCGGCATCCTCGCCTTCCGCATTGCCAGGAGAAAAAAAAGAGAGGATGACTGAGGTGTTTTTGCAGATGTCTCCCCTTATATACTATCTGCTGGCTTTCGGGGCATATACGATTTGCATAATCATGATGACAGGACAATCGTTTGCCTGGAAAGAGACGAGGCTTTCTTTTTATCTCGGGGGACGAAAGTTTTCGGCATTTCCTACAACAGCCACCTTCTGTGCAACATGGATGAGTCCTCTCTCGCTTGTAGGATACAGCATGTGGCTGTACAGTGACGGATATGTCGCCTTTCTTGCCTCAGTTAACGGATGGATACTGGGTCTGCTCTTTTTCCCCTTCATAGTACAGAGGCTGCGTATGAAGCGTGTGCTCTCCCTGCCTGAGTGGCTGGAGAAAACATATGGTGACACAAGGGTCAGAAAGCTTGTCGCCGTAACTATGATTTTTCTTTACACTCTTTACCTTGTCATACAGTTCAGGGCATTTGGCGTAATTGTTTCCTATATGCTCGATATACCGTCAGGCTTTGCATCTACATCTCTGATATATCTTTTTGTCCTTTACACCACATTCGGAGGATATATCTCAGTAGTGAGAAGCGATGTGATCAACCTTCTCCTTATAATACTCGGGGTGACAGTAGCCGCCGCATTTTCTCTGCCCTCCGGTTTTTCGTTTAAAACAGCAGCAGGAGTGCTGTTAATGAAGGGACAGCTTGAAACTGTAAAAACTCTCAGTTATGCTGAGATTTTTTCCGTATTTGCAGTGATGCTGTCATGGGGACTGGGAGTTGCAGGAAATCCGCAGTACGCTGTCAGGATCCTTGCCTGCCGCAGCGAAAAAGATGCTTATAAAACAATAGCTGTAACACCATTTATAGTCGGGTGGATATATGTCTGTGTGACTTTCTTTATTCTGGTCTGCAGATCCCATTACCCTATCATCAACGACCTTGAAGAGACCCTCTCTTTTGCAAGGCTGGGGCAGTTCCTGCCTTCTTTTGCAAGCGCATCTCTGCTTATCGGTGTAATAGCTGCGGCAGTCAGCACTGCTAATTCCCAGCTTTTGCTTGCTGCATGTTCGTTATGCTACGATCTTTTTCCAATCAAAATGGAAGAGGACAAAAAAGAGAACCTCGTATATTACGAAGACAGGTTTCTTGTGATAAACAGGATCGCCATAACACTTATAGCGTCAGCAGCCCTGCTTTTGTCCCATGCAGGCCTCCCCGGCTACCTGATGCTGGGCCGCATAAGCTGGACACTTGTCGCGATCTGCTTTTTCATTCCGCTTTTTATTCCATCGTGGATAATAAAAGATAAATTATTCTTTGTTTTAAGCACGGCTCTTTCTGTTCAGTGCTTTCTGGTTTTTGCAGCAGATATCAGTCCGGAAAATGCAATGCTTGCCGTCCTGATCCTGGAAGCCTTACTTTTTAAGATATTCAGATATTCAGCGGCATACAGGGGAAGAGAGAAGCCGGAAGAAAAGACGGGAGAACGGGGATATGTTTAGCAAGTACAGCCTTGAGACCCTGATGAAATGGATATTTATGTCCCTTGCAGTTTCGATGGTGGCACTGACCCTTGGAGCGAGACTTCACCAGAGCTATGTAGCCAAAAAAAGCTCTGCGGAAGAGTTCGGCATGGAACTGATGGCTATATCAGAACAGCGGAAATATGCTCTGGGGAAAGAGATAGTGATGGGTCAGCTCGGGCCTTTCTGGAGGGAATCTCTCCCATACGAGGAGCCACAGATCATCATCAAAAACGGGGATGAGTCATTGGCGTTCACTCTCGACCCCAAAAGCATCGTTATTTCTCTGGTTGAAGATGAGCGCTATCTTATCCTTGTCGGTCTGCTGGGCATGATAGCTGCAGTGGAGCTGGCGGTCCTTATCTCCTACGTGCTTACAAGGCCGTTGAGACGGCTTGCCTGGGGCTGCAGACAAATAGCGAAGGGAAGCCACGTGACTATCAGGCATAACAGTTTAAGTCCGTACGAATTCCATGAACTTACAGACAGTTTCAATGATATGGCAAGACAGCTCGAAAGATGGAAAGAGGTGCAGAGACAGGTCAGCAGGATGGACAGGCTTGCAGCTCTGGGAGAGATGCTGTCCGGATTGTCTCATGAAATAAGAAATCCCCTCGCAAGCATACGGATCCAGCTGGATCTCCTTAGAATGGAAATCGAATCCATACCGGATGCTGATAAGTCCTCACCTGAAAATGATATTTCTGAGGCAAAAGAATATATTTCGATACTAGATCACGAAATCGACAGGCTCAATGGGGTAGTGAGCCAGCTTCTTTCTTTTGTGAGACCGAAACAGCCTATAATGGCTAAGGTCTATTTGGACAATGTTCTTCCATGGTGCGTATCGATATTAAAACCGCAGGCAGAGAAGCAGGGAATAGAGCTTGTGACCATGAAGCTGGACAGCGGTGTGGCTGTGCTGGCAGACAATGAAATGCTCCAGCATATCATTATGAACCTTTCGCTTAATGCGATCCAGGCGATGGCTTCACAGGAGCCGGGCCGGGAAAAGAGAGTCCTGATAGAGACAGGCTATTCAGAAGCGGAGAATAGAGGAAAGCACATGGGACTTATTCGTGTGAGCGACAACGGACCAGGGATCCCTTCAGAGATCCAGCACAGGATATTCGATCCTTTTTTTACAACCAAGCAGGACGGAACAGGACTGGGGCTCAGCATAGTCCAAAGGACAGTGGACGGGATCGGCGGCACTCTCTCAATGGGGACTTCTTCCGAGGGCACCACTTTCAACATATTCATTCCTCTCGCCGAGAATGATCCGTTTGACGCCGATCTTTGCCAGAAGGAGGCATCACCAGATGAACATATGGGTAGTTGATGATGAGGTCAACCTTGCAAACGGACTTAAAAAAGCTTTTGAAAAGAACGGATATGGAGTAAAAACGGCAAAAACCATATCAGAACTCCACCAGCTTCTTAGTGCGGAAATACCTGCGCTCATATTTCTTGATCAGCGTCTGCCTGATGGAAACGGAATAGATGTTCTGCCGGTGATACTCAATCAGTATCCAAGGTGCAAGGTCATACTCATGACTGCTTTCGGAGATTCAAGACTGGTCGTAAAGGCCATTCAGGAGGGGGCTTACAACTACCTGGACAAGCCGTTTCCCCTTGATGCGGCAAAAAATATGGTAGAAAGAGCGATAGAATCTATAAGATTCAGAAATCAGGCTGAATACCTCCTTTCTGAAGGCCCCAACCGTTTGCTTGGTTCTTCAAACGAAATGCATAAGATCAGAGATACCATCATGAAGATCGCTCCGCATCAGAATATCTCAGTTCTCCTGCAGGGTGAAAGCGGCACTGGCAAAGAGGTTGCAGCAAGAATGATCCATCATGCGTCAAACTGCAGAGGTGATTTCGTTGCCCTTAACTGCTCGGCTATTCCTGAATCACTGCTTGAATCAGAACTCTTCGGATATCAGAAGGGAGCCTACACAGGAGCTGACTCGAACAAGCAGGGTCTGATAGAAATCGCTGACAAAGGCACGCTCTTTCTCGATGAGATAGGAGACATGCCTTTGGGGCTCCAGAGCAAGCTTTTCAGATTTCTTGATCAAAGATCCTTTAGACCGCTGGGAAGCACAAAAGAAAAAAATGTCAGCCTTAATCTTATCTGTGGTACATGCATAGATCTTGAAAAACATGTCAGGGAAGAAAAATTTCGAAAAGATCTATATTTCAGGATCTCTGTGATACCAATAACGCTGCCTTCCCTCAGAGAGAGAGATAAGGACGTGCTGGAGCTTGCCTCTTTTTATCTCGCAGAATTTTCAAAAAGGCTGGGAAAGAGCGCGAACGTGTTTACTGACGATGTAAAAGGTGTATTCCTCACTTATTGCTGGCCTGGCAATGTAAGAGAACTCCGCAACCTGATAGAAAGGATCTTGATCCTTAAAGAAAATTCAGACACCATCGTGCGCCTTGCAGACCTTCCGGCAGAAATGCTTGAAATCCCGCAGCAAAGCAATACGGTCCCTCCTTCCGCTCCTTTAAGCGGCGAATCCCTTCCGCATACCATGGACAGGGTCGAGCGCGAGATAATAGTGTCTGCCCTTGCAAAATCATTTGGGAACCGTACCATGGCTGCTTCAGAGTTGGGTATTTCAAGATTTTCGCTCTTAAGAAGGATGCAAAAACACGGACTTGACTGATCTCGGGCTGACCCAGAGACAAAAACTTAAAATCAAGGGCAGACTTGATCCTAAGGTTTTGCTTGGTTCCAATCTGCTCTTTGTTCCGTTGGGGGAACTGACCGAAGAGTGTAAGGAAATGCTAGGAGACAATCCATTTTTTCATTTTGTGCCTCCAGGCTGGCAGAGCAGTTCAATTGACATAGATACGCTGGATGCCGATTCAATGCCGGCAGACAGGAGCATGGAGGAGCATCTGTCCCTTCAGATAGCTACCTGTCCAGATATTTATGACCTTCCCATGCCTTATTCATCTGCCGGATTCTGGTGTTCTTTTCTGGATGACAAAGGCTATATGAATCTCTCTTCAGAAAATATAGCCCTGAGGCTCGGGGTGGAT
>JAQVPO010000048.1 GCA_028702015.1 Synergistaceae bacterium
ATCGAAGACAAAGAGAAAAGCAGGGTACAAATATACACCGGCAACGGCAAAGGCAAGAGTACTGCAGCTTTCGGGCTTGCTATGCGTACTGCAGGGTACGGAGGAAAGGTCTTCGTTATTCAGTTTCAAAAAGCCTGGCAGTGCGGTGAACATGAGAGCGCAAAAAAACTTGGGATAACAGTGATCCAGTGCTCAGAAGGCCGCTGCGGCACTCCCTGCGCTGCACCGTGTCCGCTGTTCGTGAAAGCAGTTAGTATTCTGAATGACTGTGATGCAGATCTTCTTGTCCTTGACGAAGTAATGGCAGGGATGGCACATGGCTGTATCTCTATTGATGAGGTACATCTTCTGCTTGATGCGCGGAACGACAAAACAGAGCTTGTGATGACCGGACGCGACGCACCTGAAGAACTTAGAGCACGGGCGGATCTTGTTACAGAAATGAAAAAAGTCAAGCATTACTATGACGATGGTCTTCTTGCGCGTAGAGGGATAGAATATTAAAACTCTCCAAAGAGAGGGCGTCTGGTCAAATTATGACTGAAATAACATTGTATAAGCTACAGGGCATTATTAAAAAATTAATGTCACCAGCAGAGGTGAGCTAAAAATGAAAAATTGCACAGGTATAATGATACAGGGAACATCCAGCGATGCTGGCAAGAGCTTTATCACCACGGCACTATGCCGAATATTTTCAGATATGGGCTACTCAGTATGCCCTTTTAAATCTCAGAATATGTCGAACAACTCCTGCGTTACACCGGACGGACTTGAGATGGGAAGAGCCCAGGGAGTACAGGCTGAGGCGGCGCGCATCGAGCCTCAGGTATATATGAACCCGATACTGCTCAAGCCGCGCAAAGATACATCTTCAGAGATTGTCCTGATGGGTAAAATCTTTGACGCGCCATGCGACAAGAACTATTACCGCAACTTTACCATGAGCAAGGGACTTGAAACTTTACGCGATGCACTTGCACTTATTGATGATAAATATGAAGTAATGGTATGCGAGGGTGCTGGCAGCCCTGCAGAAATAAACCTTAACTCAGCCGAGATCGTCAACATGCGTGTTGCAAGAGAGGCTGATATTCCGGTACTGCTTGTTGCTGATGTAGACCGCGGAGGTTCAATTGCATCCGTAGTAGGAACTCTTGAACTGCTTGGCGAAGACCGCCGTAATGTAAAGGGGATCATCTTCAATAAATTCCGCGGGGATATCTCACTTTTTGAGGATGCAGTGAAATTTACAGAGGAAAAGACAGGAATAAAAGTGGTTGGTGTGATGCCGTGGCTCGCGGATATTGTCATCGAGGGAGAGGACGTCATGAGCATAAACTGGCATAGGAGCAAAAACAGCGATTCTGATGAAAAACATCGTATTGGTGTTGTAAAACTGCCCCGTATTTCAAACCATACTGATATTGAGGCTTTTCGTTTCGAACTTGACGTTGATATCATAGAGATATCCTCCCCTGCCGATATTGCACAGCTTGATGCTCTTCTCCTTCCAGGAACAAAAAGTACTGTACTTGACATGAAATACCTGATTGATTCAGGGATCGCAGATGGAATACGTACCTTCTATAAAAACGGAGGCACAGTTTACGGCATATGCGGCGGCTACCAGATGATGGGCGAAAAGATAGACGACCAGTTCTACCGTGACAACGAGAAGATATCTGCAATAGAGGGTCTGGGCCTCCTGCCGGCAGCTACGGCATTCAGCAATGAAAAGACCACTGTACGCCGCAGAGGACGGACGATACATCCATACTTCAAGGATGGGATACCTGTTGACGGTTATGAGATACATTTAGGGGAAACATTGCAGACAGGCAATACAGAGAACTTCTCTATGCTCTTTGAACTTGACGGCAGACCCGACGGGCTGGCTGACACTGATATCCGTGCGGCGGGCAGCTATCTCCACAACGTATTTCATAATGACATATTCCGCTCCGTGTGGCTTAACCGCCTGCGCAGGATCCGCAGAATTCCGGAGCGGGAGGCAGTTTCAACAGCAACCGCCAAAGAGGCAGCATACGACAGTCTTGCGGCATATGCAAGAGAAAATCTTGATATAAACTATATCGTCAAGGAGATAATGCACCTTGAGCCGCGCTGAACGTCCGCGTCTGGTCATTGCCGCTGTGCACAGCAGCAGCGGCAAAACAACGATAACCGGCGGGATCATTGCTGCACTCACTGCCGCTGGCCTGCGGGTACATCCCTATAAAGTAGGCCCCGATTACATAGATCCTGGCTATCTGGGACTTGCTGCCGGATCAAGAGCTGACAACCTTGATACATGGCTGACGGATGAAGCTGTTATGAAAAGGATCTTTGTCTCTGCCTCAAAAGATGCTGATATCTCAGTAATTGAAGGCGTCATGGGGCTGTATGACGGCGGACAGAACGGGATAAGCAGTACGGCACAGATCGCCAGGGTCCTCAATGCTCCGGTACTGCTTGTAATAGACGTCCGCTCAATGGGCGAAAGCGCTGCTGCAGTAGCAAAAGGTTTCCGTGACTATGACAGGTCAGTCGATATCAGAGGGGTTATAATAAACCGCTATGGCTCCGACAGCCACAAAAATATGGTCTGTGAAGCAATAGAGCGTATAGGTATCCCTGTTCTGGGAGCTGTTCCGCGCAATAAAGAGGCAGAGGTCCGTGAACGCCATCTTGGTCTGCTGCCTGTTGAGGAGAATAACAGCCGCGAACATAATGAAAAAATCAGAATGATGATAGAGCCTGCCGTAAACCTGGAAGCGATCATAAAAATCGCGAGAAGTGCGCCGGCTCTTGAAGAAGGATCGATCATAAGCCAGCAATCTGATAAAAAAGTAAAAATAGCAGTTGCCCGTGATGAAGCATTTTCCTTTTACTATCCTGAAAGTATCGCAGCTGTGGAGGCTGCGGGGGCTGAGATGATATATTTTAGCCCCCTCCATGATGAAAGTATTCCCGAATGCCACGGTCTCATATTTGGCGGAGGCTTTCCGGAGGTATTTGCTGCACAGCTTGCAGCAAACCTTTCGATGAAAGGATCGATATCGCGGGCAGCTAAACGCGGTATGCCTGTCTATGCTGAGTGCGGCGGATTCATGTATCTTACAAATGAAATAATTGACTTTGACGGCAGACTGCATAAAATGACAGGGCTGATCCCTATGAGCTGTAAAATGAATGACAGTATGCGGACAGTCGGCTACGTTACTGCCGAAGCGCTTGATGATAATATCATCGCTGTTAAGGGTGAGAAGCTTCGCGGACACGAATTTCATTTTTCAACTGCAGAGCCAGAAGGTCCGATCCAATATGCTTTCGAATTCACGAAAAACAGAACGCAGGAAAAATACACTGCTGGTTTTGCCAGTGACAATATTCTGGGCTCCTACCTCCACCTTCATTTTGCCGGGTTTCCGAAAGCTGCAGAGAGGCTTGTCGATAGATGTTTAAAATATAAAAATAGACTCTGAATATTCATCCCCTTTTTCTTTGCTCAAAATAAGCCATAGGGATCCAGATTTTTTATGACTGGTGTGTGCAATGGCTTCAATTTCCAGTTTGCAATTTTTTACTGAAATGTTACATTAAATATACATTTCCAATATGCCGTGCTGATAAACTGAAGAGAATTTCAGTATATGCGGGATGGAGGGATCGATTTGACGGCTAATGATGCAGAAATAACAAATGAACTGAGATTTTTACTGGACTACATCATAAAAAACGAAAAGATCAAAACGGTCTTTCAGCCTATAATATCCTTAAGGGACGGCAGTATACTGGGACATGAAGCACTAAGCAGGATAACATATGAATGTAAAATCAAAAATGCAGAGATGCTTTTTCATGTGGCGGAGAAATTCAACCGTTTATGGTCCCTTGATCTTCTTTGCAGGACAAAAGCGCTTGAGGCTGCCTTTGAATTTATGATCCCCCCGTACAGCAAAAAACTTTTTATTAATGTAAACCCAAATATAATAAACTATGAAACGTATAAAAAGGGTTTCACCAGATCCTTTCTCGAACAGCACGACATTGCATCTGAAAATGTTATTTTTGAGATCACTGAGAAAAATGTCATAATGGATCTGAAGGGATTCATCGCTACGATCAACAACTATAAAAACCAGAATTTTAAAATAGCCATCGATGACGGAGGCGCCGGATACTCGGGCCTTAACCTGATCAGCGATATACGCCCCAACTATCTTAAGCTTGATATGAAACTGATCCGCAATATAAATTCCGACAGGATGAAATATGCGCTTGTAAAAGGCATGGTCGAGTTCTCGAAAGAGTCAAACGTTTCTCTTATAGCTGAAGGCATAGAAACTTATGAGGAGCTGGACACACTGGCCAGCCTCGAAGTGCCTTATGGTCAGGGATATATTATTCAGAGACCCAATGAACGCATACTGGAAATCGCCCCTGAAGTTCTCCAGGCACTGAAGGCTATAAATCTGAAGAAAAACCACATTTTACAGAATTCAGTATCCAGCCTATATATCAACAACCTTTCAATACATGCCGGAACTGTTTCACCAGATGAAGTCATAGCAGATGTTTATGATAAATTTAAAAGAGATCAGAAATGTTTCGGCCTATGCATAGTTGAAGACGGCTGCCCTATCGGGATCATATCCCGCGAAAAAATGGCTGTAAGGTTAAGCGGGCAGTATGGATTCACACTGAACGCGAGGAGGCCGATCTCCGAGATAATGGATAAGGAATTTCTTTCTGTCGACCATAAAACGCCTGTCAGTATAGTATCTTCGACAGCGATGTCCAGGCCAAACGATAAAACATATGATTTTATAGTGATCACTGAAGAAGGGAAATACTCCGGAGTAGTTACAATTAAAGAACTGCTGATGAAAACCACAGAACTGGAAGTATCAACGGCCAAAAACCAGAATCCACTGACGGGGCTTCCGGGGAATCAGACTATTGAAAGACGGCTTGATCACACATTATCTTCTGAAGATCAGTACAGTGTAGCTTACATTGATATTGACAACTTCAAGGCATACAATGATGTTTACGGGTTTGAAAAGGGAGACCTCGTAATAAAGCTTCTGGCGGACATACTTCTTTCAGCCTTGCGCAGCAGTGCATTCATAGGACACGTAGGCGGTGACGACTTTCTGGTTATCTTCAGCAGCCATGTAACCGAGTCATTTTTCGATGAGATCAGAATAGATTTCGAACGCAGTGTTTTGTCTCTTTATAATAAGACAGATGTAGAAAATGGCTATGTGAGAACATATAACAGGCATGGTGAAATGGAAGAATTTCCACTGCTTACGCTTACTGCTGTACTGGTTAATAATATAGAACACAATTTCAGTGACAGATTCCAGCTGACAGAGACTTTGGCTTCACTTAAGAAGAGGGCTAAAGAGAATAAGTCAGGAAGGCCAGTAAAAACGGAAAAAATATCATCTGTATGCTGAATCTGGTTTTAAGCAGGCAAGCACCGCCTCTGCCTGACTCCCAGACAGGTTTGCTTCAGCAGCTGTAAAAAGGAAAGACAGGATATATAAATCAGAACAGTCACTTCTGTTATACTTGACAGCGTATTTGATGTTTCGTATAGTTACTGCGTAACGATTTTAAAAATTATTCTATAATTTCGGGAATGAAGTTTCCCCTGGCTCTTGCCATAAATGCTTTTAAGCTGATGACTTCTGCAGGAATATTGCAGTGGTCATTTTTTATTGAATATAAAGCTCGATCAGCAAAAAGACGGTAACAATGGCAGGAGGGATCAAAAGATGGCCTTTAAAAGCATAATGTATCCTGATGATGAATATCCTGCAATAATAGCCGATACCCCGCCTGAATACTTTAATGACCTTAACCTGGATAAAATAATAGAAGCGGTCATTTCAGAGAATAGACTTGAGTACCTCAGGGGATATTATCAGACTCCTGTTGCCTCAGCAAGAATTATTCTCTACAGGCAGATGACAATGAAAGAACTTTATGACCGCGACCTGTTCAACGTTTTGCTTGCCTTCAGTGAAAATATCAGAGACATTGAGTCCAGGCATATTAAGATCTGTGGTAATCTTGATTCAGGAGCATCATACAGGAATACTGTACTTGAAAAAAGCCGTCTGTATGCAGCAGCTTTTGATTACTGTTCAAAAGTAAAAGAGCTGCGGGCATATTTAACTGAAAAAAAACTGAAATCAGAGGGCTTGAAATCTTTTCTCCAAAGCCTGTCTGTTTATACTGAATCTGAAAATTTTATCAGCATAGAAAAAGAAACGAGACGCATCAGAGATATTTTTTCATCCTTGATTTATACAATAAATATTGATCAAAACAAAATAACAGTTGACAGATATTCAGGCGAAAGAGAGTACAAAAATAAGATAGAAAGGATTTTTGAGAAATTTAAAGACAATGAAAATGATCTCCTAAAATTTAAAAAAATCGATGACCGCTTTGCCGAACACGTTGAAACCGGGATCTTGAACATCGTCGCAGCAAGAATATACCGTGACGAGTTCTCTCAAATAGAAACTTTCTGTAATCAATACTGGGACTTTATTGCCCCTTCAATAAAATTATTTGCAAAAGAGATAATGTTCTACATAGCTTATTTAAACTATACCGAAAAATTTAAAAATAATGGTCTTAGATTTTGTATTCCGGAACTTACGGAAGATCTATCCGGATTTTTCGTAAAAGATGCCTTTGATCCTGCGCTTGCTGAAAAACTCATAAGAAACGGCGCAAAAATAGTATGCAATGATATCTCAGTAAACGAAAAAGAAAGGATCATTATAGTCACAGGGGCAAATCAGGGGGGCAAGACCACATTTGCCCGTATGTTTGGTCAGATCAGCTACCTTGCCTCTCTTGGCTGCTGTGTCCCGGGAGCCTGTGCCTCCCTAAGCGTTCCTGACAACATATTTACACACTTTGAAAAACAGGAAAACATTCTCTCTTTAGAGGGCAAATTAAGTGAGGATATTCTTCGTATAAACTCTATCCTGTCTGAGGCAACTTCAAAAAGCGTTATCATAGTAAATGAATTCCTTTCTTCTACTTCAGCAGACGATGCCATTGCCATCGGAAAAGATCTTCTTGAAAGAATATCTCGCGTAAACTGCCTTTGCCTGTTTGTCACATTTATATATGAACTCTATGAGAACAAAGATAACATTGTAAGCATGAAAGTGTTGATCGAACAGGAAAACCCCGAAAAAAGAACTTATAAGATAGTCAGAGAAAAGCCTGACGGAAAGGCATACGCATTTTTTCTGGCTGAAAAGTTCAGAATAACAGAAGAAGCGTTAATCGAGAGGATAAAATAAAATGAAAGTGAGACTTATGTTTCCAGATAAGGATTTTAATATCATTGAAATTCCCCAGGCTGCAAAAAGGACTGCCAATAAGGATCTGGAGCTTGAATTCATTACTGAAGCAGCAGCCAGGAACGACAAGGTCATTTATGATTCCTTCTTTTCAGCGCTGTACGATCCTCTTGAAGATTCTGGCATTATTGGATACAGACAGGAAATTATTAAGGATTGCATCGAAAATCCCGAAGTTATAAGGCACCTTTACAGCCTTGCATGTGAGGCCGAAGAAATGAAAAGAAAATCATGGTGGGGATTTTATCAGGAGACCGCTTCTGCGAAACTGTCAAATTCTGTCTCATTGCTTAATATGTTTATTGGGACATTGAGGGAACTCCGTAAAACGGCAGAAAGCGGTATCGGTAACTTTAATTCCAAGGGGTTTAAAAAATTATTTTCAGTTATTCAAAAGGAGCTCAACGAGGATTATCTGAAAACGCTGACAGAATGTCTTGAAGATCTTAAATTCAGGAACGGAATGAATATTGCAGTAAGATTTGGCAGCTACAACCAGGGAACAGATTATTTTTTAATTGAACCATCAGGAACTAGAAAAAAATGGTTCAGTATTTCACATCCGAACACCTTTGTTATCCATGAAAGAGATGAGGCCGGACATTCGGATCTTTACAGACGTAAGGAGCTTGCTTTGATGTCGGCAGTGATCCCCGTCTACAGATCAGCGCTGCACGTGCATGCTTTTTTTGTTTCACTCCAGAGGGAGCTGGCTTTTTATGCGGGATGTATAAATCTGTATGAAACTCTTATTGAAAAGGGGCGAAATATTTGTTTCCCGTCTGCTGCAGCTTCACCGGGAAATAATTTTTGCTTTAAAAATCTGAGCGATATGAGTATGGCTCTGACAGGGATATCTGAAGTCATAGGAAACACGCTTGATCTTACGGGAAAAAATGCTGTAATAATTACCGGGGCAAACCAGGGAGGAAAAACAACATTCCTCCGGAGTATTGGGCAGGCACAGATAATGCTCTGCTGCGGCCTTTTTGTAACAGCAGATAAATATATCTCGGTTCTTACGAAAGGGGTCTATTCTCACTTTAAAAAAGAAGAAGACAAATCACTGGAAAGCGGAAAGCTTACAGAAGAAATGGAGAGAATGTCCGATATAGCAGAGAGGATAAAACCA
>JAQVPO010000049.1 GCA_028702015.1 Synergistaceae bacterium
AAGTCTGCGAAACCAGGCGTATCAAGAACATAAATAGTTTTATTTTTGTACGGGATAGTAGCAAGAGAAGTGCTTATCGAAATTCCGCGCTTCTGTTCTTCAGAATCAAAGTCTGAAACAGTGTTTTTGTCTTCGATCCTTCCCATTCTCGAGATAAGGCCGGCATCATAGAGCAATGCCTCATTAAGTGATGTCTTTCCTGCTCCTCCGTGTGAAATTAGAGCAATACTGCGAATGTCCTCAGGTTTACGTGTCCCCATTTATTTCACTCCTTCTGATGAAGCTGAATAATATTATCTGGTTACATGGTGCCCCGTAATTCATCACAACCTGTTGATGATAACCTTTGCAACGCCTTTACGTCAATCTCTGACCGTACAAAAAAGGGTGAAGACAGCTTTGTCTTCACCCTTAAATTGTTAATGCAGCATAGAATTTACAAGGGAAGCCACCTCTGCAGGGTCGGCTGATCCTCTTGTCTCCCTCATTACAAGCCCCTGGAGAAATTTCACCTTCGCGCCCTTCTTATCGTTTCCTTCCCTGATGGTTTTAACTGCTTCAGGCTCACTGTCAAAGATCTTCATGACAGCCTCTTCAAGTGCTGTGCCTGTGATCTTGCCGCCTGAAACACCGCATATTCTGACCGCATCTTCCAGAGATGTCTTTTTCTCCGCCATCACTGCAAGAACGTCTTTCGCCTGGGTATTGGAGAGTTCTCTCTTCTCCACTTTTATTATCAGCTTTCCAAGTTCAGCCGATGGGACAGGAAAATTGTTTATTCCTATACCATAGTCATGGAGCATTCTCTGGACCTCCATGCGCATCCAGTTCGCGCATTTTGCAGGAGGAGCTCCCTCAGAGACACAGGCTTCGAAGTAATCTGCAGTCTCCCTCTGTTCCGTTAGATGGAGGCTCTCTTCAGGGGAGAGCGAGTATTCACTTATGAACCTCTCCCGCTTATCCCACGGCATCTCTGGAAGGCTTTCTCTTATCTTCCTTACATATTCAGGGCCGGCTGATATCGGGGCAAGATCCATTTCCACATAGTATCTGTAGTCCCTGTCCCCTTCTTTACTCCTCATTGACCGAGTAACACCAGCCACATCGTCCCAGAGGCGCGTCTCCTGAGCAAGATGTCCGCCTTCGTCAAGTACTTTGTTCTGGCGGGCTATTTCATATTCAAGTGCCCGTTCTATGGATGTAAGTGAATTGATATTTTTTATTTCGACTCTCGTTCCAAGGCTTCCATCGGGTCTTGTAAGGGATACATTTACATCAACTCTAAGCGAGCCGGATTCCATTTCACCGTCAGAGACATCCAGATAGCGTGCAAGCTGCCTTATCTGTGTTATGTAGGCGATCGCTTCCTCCGCAGAATTCATGTCAGGCTCTGAAACTATCTCAGAAAGAGGCATCCCGCCTCGGTTATAGTCTACAAGTGAATAAGAGGCTCCGGTCAGCCGTCCGTCCGATGTCGGATGGACAAGCTTCCCTGCATCCTCTTCAAGATGCAGGTGGTGTACCCTTACCCTCTTTTCTTTTCCTCCTGCAAAGATATCTACATACCCCTTAACTGCAATAGGATGCTCATACTGCGTTATCTGGTACGCCTTGGGCAGGTCAGCGTAGAAATAATGCTTCCTGTGGAACCTCGTGTTGTCGCATATGGAGCAATGAAGCCCAAGTCCTGTTTTAACAGCCAGCTCAACTGCATGGTCATTGAGTATCGGCAGTGTGCCGGGAACTGCAAGACATACAGGACATACATTGGTGTTTGGGATCGCACCGATATAGTCGCTGGAACAGCCGCAAAAAAGCTTTGTCTTAGTCTTCAGCTGCAGATGTATCTCAAGACCTATAACAGGCTCTCTTTTCATATCCTGCACTCCCCTTTCTTTTCTATCTCAGCAATTGAAGGGCAGCCGGCCTTATTTTCTATCGAGCGGGCAAGTGCCAGCAGTCCAGCATCTCCGAACCGGGGACCCATAAGCTGTACGTTAGCGGGAAGACCTTTTTCTGTAAAACCGACATTAAGGCTTATGCTTGGCAGGCCCGCCAGATTAGCAATCGAAGAAAAGGCATCCCCCAGATATATACGTACAGGATCCTCCTCCACAAGTCCCTTTTTGTAGGGAAGGGCCGGAGATATAGGACAGATAAGAGCATCAACCTTCTTGAAAAGCTCGGCGTACTCATCGGCTATCATCTGCCTCACTTTTGTCGCAGGTACGTAGTAATTTTCGTAGTACCCCCTTGTAAGGATACAGGTACCTATAAGGATCCTCTTGCGGACTTCCTTGCCGAATCCCTGGTTTCTGCTTTTTTTGTACATTTCAGCCAGATTTCTTCCTTCTGCATGGTGTCCGTAGCGCATTCCGTCATAACAGGCAAGCTTGGAGCTCGCGTCGCCCAAGGCCACCATGTAGTAACAGGCTACGGCGTGTTTCATTGTTATCGGAAGCTGAGCTTCTATTATCTCAGCCCCAGCTGACCTGCAGTAGTCAGCAGATTTTTCTATCGCTTCGATAAGCGGCCTGTCCATGCTGTCCGTATCATAGCCGGTCAATACCGCAATTTTCTTCCCCTCTATCCCTGCAAGGGAAGCTTCAGAAAATGACGGCCTTTCATATGCATCGCATGTCGTATCATTTGAATCCGGACCGGCGAGGACTTCCATAGCTGCAGCCATATCGCCTATGTTCCTTGTTATAGGTCCTACCTGATCCAGTGATGAGGCATAGGCTACTATGCCGTATCTGCTTATCTGTCCGTAGGAGGGTTTCATTCCCTGGACACCGCAGAAAGCTGAAGGCTGGCGGACAGAGCCTCCTGTATCGCTGCCCAGTGCTATAGGACAGAAACCTGCTGCAACAGCAGCCGCGCTTCCTCCTGAACTTCCACCGGGGACCCTGTCAAAATCTCTTGGGTTCAGAGTAGGACCGAAAATGGAACTCTCAGTTGTGCTGCCCATTGCGAATTCGTCCATATTCGTCTTTCCCATGAGGACGGCCCCTGCTGCTTTCATCCTTCTGACGGCTGTGGCGTCATAATCAGGGATCCAGTCAGAAAGCATCTTACTGCAGCATGTAGTTCTGATACCCTCTGTACAGAAATTATCCTTTACCAGAAACGGGACGCCTGCAAGCGGTCGCTGAGCTCTTCCATCTGCGGACATTCTGTCTATCTCTTCCGCTTCCCTTTGAGCGCTCTCTTCTGAAAGGGTCACAACTGAATTGATATTGCCGTCATATTTCTTTATGCGTTCCAGATGGGCCGATAATACCTCAGATGCCGTCCATTTTCCGTTTTTTACACCTTCAGCTATTTCAAGGGCGGATAGTTTATAAAATTCCATATCTATTCATCACCCTCCGTTTCTGAACCGTCTATGGCGATAATTCTTGGAACATGGAAAAAATCTCCGTCTCTGACAGGTGCCTGGTCAAGAAAATGGTCTCTGCCCTCCCAGACAACAGGTCTGTCCTCTCTTCTCTCCGGAGCTTTTTTGACATCCCACTCGAACGGGCTGACGTTTGAACTGTCAAGTTCCTGCATCTCATCGCACATCCTGAGGACTGAATTGACCCGGTCAAGGACTTCCGGGTACTCTTCCTCGGGAAGACCTATGCACGAAAAGCCAAGAACTTCTCTCAGCCTGACCTCATCCATCTCCATTTTCTTTATCATACCTGATCCCTCCAAACTGCGGGAAGCACTCTCCTACTGCGCTTCAGTCAGTCTTTTGATAAAATCCTCTTCTTCAAGTATATCTATGCCCAGGGTACGGGCCTTTAAGAGTTTGCTGCCCGGCTTTTCTCCGGTCACAACGAAGTCCGTCTTTCTGCTTACGCTGTCAGATGTTGTTCCGCCGAGGGCCCTGATCTTTTCAGCGGCCTCCGGTCTTGTCATTGACGAAAGCTCACCGGTAAGGACAAACTTAAGACCTTTCCATGGAAGATCATCCCCGGCTTCTGCAGGAGTGTCAATGACCATGTTTACACCGGCATCTTTAAGTCTTTCTATAACATGAACGTTATGCGGCTCAACGAAAAAAGTTCTTAGAGATTCAGCTATCACAGGACCGATACCTTCTGCTGACTCAAGTTCAGCAGTTTTGTTCACCGCCGTTTCGGACAGCGCTTCAATGGAGCGGAATTTCTCCGCGAGATCATTTGCCGTCCTTACTCCGACATTCCTTATCCCAAGGGCATTTATGAGTGCGCCCAGCGGGCGTTTTTTTGATTTTTCTAAGGCTTCCATTATGTTGCGGGCTGATTTTTCTCCCATTCTTCCAAGCGGGATCAGCTCGTTTTCACTGATCCTATATAAATCAGCAAAATCAGATACTATTTCTTTTTCTACAAGCAGTGCGACTATCTTTTCTCCAAGTCCGCGTATGTCCATAGCAGATCTTGATGCAAAATGCGATATGCCCTCTTTTATCTGTGCAGGACACGATCTGTTTGTGCACTTTACCGCGGATTCACCGATAAGTCTGACTGCCTTTGAGCCGCACACAGGACACCTGTCCGGTATCAGGAACGGAGCTGTTCCTTCCGGACGCCTTTCCTTTTCTACCCTTATCACTTCAGGAATTATTTCCCCGGCTTTATGTACCAGTACATAGTCACCGATACGGATGTCCTTGCGGTCAATGTCGTCCTGATTGTGCAGTATGGCCCTTTTGACAACAGTCCCGGAAAGATGGACAGGTTCAAGCACTGCGGTAGGAGTAAGTGTCCCTGTCCTTCCTACAGTGATTTCGATATCGATTATGCGCGTCACTTTTTGTTCCGGCGGAAACTTGAACGCTATAGCCCATCTCGGAGCTTTCGAGGTAGCCCCGAGCATTGATCTCAGTCCTATATCATTCAGTTTTACAACGACTCCGTCAGTATCTATCGGATGTTCAAACCTTTTGACCGTCCATTCCTCAAGATATTTCTCTATCTCTTCAATATTTGAACAGAGCCGCTCTGACCCCTGCACAGGAAGTCCGAGCCGGCGGATGGTCTCAAGCATCTCTTCCTGGCTTTTGACGCCGTGTCTCTGCGGCTCAACTATCTGGTACAGATATATCTTTAATTTCCGTGCTGCCGTTACCTTGGGGTCCAGCTGCCTGACACTCCCTGCAGCAGCATTTCTGGGATTTGCAAAAAGAGATTCTCCTGCATCTTCCCTGGCAGCATTGAGCGCGGCAAATCCTTTTTTGTCCATGCATATCTCACCGCGTATCTCAAGCCTTCCGGCTGGCGCTTCCAGCAAAGAAAGGGGAAGGCTTTTTATTGTCCTGAGGTTGGAGGTAATATCCTCCCCTACGCGCCCGTCTCCGCGCGTGGCACCGCTTATAAAAAGACCGTCCTCGTAAATAAGGGAAACAGCAAGTCCGTCTATCTTTGGCTCACAGAGGACCTGAACGCTCCCCATCCCTAGCGCCTGGGCCATTTTTACGTAAAAAGCACGCAGTTCACCTATGTCAAGAGCGTTGTCCAGACTCATCATTGGCTCGCTGTGCTCAACTTTTACAAACCCTTCCCTTGGAGCTCCCCCTACACGGTGCGTAGGAGAATCTGCCGTCTGCAGCTCTGGGTATTTCTCCTCTGCAGCAGCAAGGTCCCTTAAAAGCTGGTCATATTCAAAATCCGATATTTCTGGACTGTCCTGGACATAGTAAAGCTCCGCGTGGCGTTTCAGTTCCGCGCGAAGCTCAGATACCCTCTTTTTAAGGCTGTCGGGTACTGCCATCTATTTCAGCCCTTATAAATCCTTAGGCTTCATAGTTGGAAATATTATGACGTCCCTGATGCTCTTGGAGTTCGTAAGCAGCATTACTGTCCTGTCTATTCCGATCCCCATGCCTCCGGTCGGCGGCAGTCCGTATTCAAGAGCGTTTACAAAATCTTCGTCAAAGGGATGTGATTCTTCATCACCTTCGTTTTTCTTCTTCTCCTGGTCCATGAAACGCTCTCTCTGATCGATAGGATCGTTAAGCTCGCTGAAAGCATTGGCAAATTCCCACGCATTTATAAATAGCTCAAATCTGTCTGTTATATCGGGATTTTCCCTGTTCCTCTTCGAAAGAGGTGAAATTACCGTGGGATGTCCTATTACAAACGTTGGCTGTATAAGCTCTTCTTCAACATACTCCTCAAAGAATACAGGGAGGATATCAAATCTGGTATCCGTAGGCTTCACTTCAAGCCCGCGGATAGCTGCCTGCCTGCGGGCCTCTTCATCCGTGATCGCGCTGAAATCTATGCCTGCATGCTCCGTGACAAGTTCGGTCATGGTAGCTCTGCGGAAAGGCGGTGTAAGGTCTATCTCTGTTCCCTGGTAGTTGATGACCCTTCCTCCAAGCTCATCTGCACATGCTACTATTATCTCCTCAGCGAGATCCATCATATCCTTGTAGTTGGCATATGGCCAGTAGACCTCAAGAGAGGTGAATTCCGGGTTGTGTTTCATATCCATTCCTTCGTTTCGGAACTGCTGTCCTATCTCATAGACCCTTCCGAGCATCCCCACGACAAGTCTCTTGAGATGCAGTTCTGTTGCGATCCTGAGATACATATCTATATCCAGAGTATTGTGATGTGTTATGAAAGGCCTGGCATTGGCCCCGCCTGCTATCGTCGACAGGATGGGAGTCTGGACTTCCAGTGTTCCGTGGTCGTCAAGCACCCTGCGGAATGTCTGTATGATCTTTGTCCTCTTGCGGAACGTATCCCTTACCTCAGGGTTGGCGATCATGTCTGCATAGCGCTGACGGTAGCGGACTTCCATATCTTTCAGGCCGTGCCACTTTTCCGGCATGGGCCGCAGTGCCTTGGAAAGCAGGCAGAATTTTTTTACAGAGAGCGTAAGCTCTCCGCGCTGCGTACGGAACGGAACTCCTACAATGCCGAGAAAATCCCCTGCATCCACCCATTTTTTAAAGAAAGTATAATCCTTCTCGCCAAGGACATCGAACTGAAAGCAGAGCTGCAGTCTTTCGTTTTCGTCCTCGAATGTAGCAAAGGCGGTCTTTCCGTGACGCCTTAATACCATCACTCTGCCTGCCGTCTGTATCTCATCTTCAGACCACTCTTCTTCCTTGAGGAAAGCATAGTGCTCTTTAACATATGACAATGTATGCTTTACATCCCAGTGGTCCTGCTGGAACGGATCATATCCCTCTTCCTGGCGCAGTCTCATAAGCTTGTCTTTGCGCTGGCGAAAAATCTCCTCTTCAGGCATTATATTCTTCTGCTGCTGTTCTTCTTTTCTTGTTTCATCCGCCAATGGGATCACTTCCTCTGTTGTTTTATCTTTCCTTTATAAAATCTTTCCGCAGGAATATCCGTAATATATCATCCGCCGATAACTCCCCTTGGAAATTTTTCCTTTGTGACCTCAAGGTCAGACATATATCTGACCTCCTGCCAGCCGGACAGAAGGTCTTCCATTTCCTGCCATGTCCTTGCGAGAGCTCCTCTTCTTCTCAGCTGCGCGGCTCCGGAGAAGCCTTTGAATAATGCAGCCAGCATCCTTCTTGAGATCATCAATGCCAAAGACTGTCCTTCGGTATTATAAATGCTGCGTCCAAGTTCGAGAAGAAGTTCCGACTGGAAATCCAGCGACGGATCACAATATTTTTCAGGAACATCGGCTCCCAGCTCCCGCAGGGTCCTGGGTATAATAAAAACATCCTTCAGTGTGCCTCTTCCTGCAAGGACGGCAGCACAGCCTCTTTTTAAGTAATCAAGAAGATCTTCCGGCTCATAGCAGTCCCCGCTGCCTCCTATCATTCCAGGAAAACGCGATGCCGCGTCTTCGACAGCTTCTCGTGACGCCCTGCCTTCATATCTTTGCGCGGGAGTCCTCCCGTGAATAAAAATAAAGTCCGCTCCGGATTCGAACAGCAGATCGCAGTACTCGCATGTCGTCAAGGAACTTCCAGCAGGCATTATCCTTATTTTAGCCCAGATCGGAAGCCCTGTTTTTTTCATAGCTTTTATTATTTCAGATGAAACATCAGGATGTTCCATCAGCTTTGAACCGCTGCCTCTTTTTGTGACCTTTGGCATAGGACATGCCATATTTATCTGCAGAGCTTCAAATTTTCTGATATTCAATGCTGCCTCTGCACCTCTTGCAATATCCTGCGGATTTGAGCCGAACAGCTGGAGAGCAACAGGACGCTCTTCGTCTGAGCCATAGAGCAGTTCCTTTGTTTTGCGGCCTTTATGGCACAGACCAAGCGCGCTTACCATTTCGGTATGTACCAGTCCTGCCCCAAGATTCCTGTAGAACTTTCTAACAGAGGCAAAAGTTATACCCGCAAGAGGCGCAAGCCATATAGGATTCTCTGCTTCAACTCCGCCTATCCTTGTGGGATATCCTGGAAGAAGCGGAGAAAACATTTTCGCCTTATTCAAATCTGTTT
>JAQVPO010000050.1 GCA_028702015.1 Synergistaceae bacterium
AATATAGAAAAACAGCAAAGAGAGCTGCGATTAACAAAGAGCAGCTCTCTTTTTTTGAAATTTGATAAGGTATGGCTGAAATCAGTATTTAAGACCAAATATCGGATGGAAGATCCTCTCATCATGAAGGAATTCAGCCTGTTCCTCAAGATGTTTTTTTGCATCCGCCTCAAGCGCAATTGCGAGCGCTGAAGCAAGCACATGTGTCAGAAAGAGCGGACCGATTATGCTGCTTCCGAAAGTCGGGCTGTTTGCAGAGACAAAAAAGGATAGTTCAGCTGTCCTGCATACCGGAGCAGCTGCGCTGTCTGTTATGGTAACGACCTTTGCACCGTTCTTATAAGCCATCTCAACAGATTCCGTGACTTCGACCGCATAGCTGGGCATCTCGCATACCACTACAAGGTCGCCCTTCCCGATGCACCTTGCCTGTTCCCACATGGAAAGACTGCCCCTGTGTACGAATACCGCTTTTCGCCCCATTACTGACAGACGCATCTGCAGTAACTCAACCACAAGGGATGATATGCCCCAGCCAACGCAGTAGATCGTGTTTGCAGATTTTACGAGCTGACAGAATTTATCTGTGTCTTCAGGAGAAAGCTGTGCCATTGTGTCATCGAGATTGGCCTGTTCGGCCCTGTATAGAGTTTCAGGAAAACTGTCCCCGCTGCTTACCGCTCTTGCAAGAAGAGCGGCAGGGTTGATTTGTTCCAGGATCGCTTTCTGAAGGCAACTCTTAAGTTCAGCGTAGCCTGAGAATCCAAGCATCTGAGCCACTCGGACAAGCTGCGCTTTTGAAACTTTAAGTTCTTCTGCAATATCTCCTATAGAACGAAAAGAAGCCTCACGCATGTTTGCGAGAAGATATTCCGCAACACGCCTTGCCTTGTTCGGCATTGTGTGAGCCCTTTCCATAAGCAGATTTTGAAGCTGTGTACTGTCCATCTGAGAACACTCCTTACTATATGTTGTTCAACTAATAATTCTATTTTTGAACTTTTTTGCAATTTTAGTCTTACCGGATAAACTTGTCAACATTAGTCAACTTTTGCTTGTATTAGTTCAGTGAAAATACGTAAAAATGATCTGTTAATCTGTTCTCAGAATCCTGTTAAGCCAAGACAGTCACATTTCAGGTGGTTTAAAGCGGATCCCAGTTTCCTTCGTTTCTGTCTCTTAGTATGGGGCAGTCAATAAGCTTATTGTCCTTAGCAGTCTTGAAGCATGCGTTGCAGGAGATACAAGCCGTTGGTCTGGAGTCCTCTTCGCGCCATCTGTTTATCAGGTCCGGTTCCGCTATGAACGGACGGCTCATTGCAAGAAGATCACATGTTCCGCTGTCTATAAGCTCAGCCATCACAGGAAGGCTTCTCAGGCCGCCAGTCAGAATGATGATCTGGTTTTCGGATGCGCATGTTTTTAATTCTCTTGCATATTCTGCAAACGGTGCTTCAGATTCACCGGCGGACACTCCCAGTATACTGGGGTAATTCATTGCGCCGGCATAACTCGTGCCTGAAGAAACATTTATCCCGTCAGCTCCGCGTTTCAAAAGGCTGGCAGCAAGCTTTATCCCGTCATCCGCTCCATATCCGTTCTCCGTGCCCTCTGCAATGCTTATCTTGAACCATATGTTGAAGTTATCTCCGACGGAGGTCCTTACTTCTTCAAGTATTTCATAAAAGATCCGGGATCTGTTTTCGAGCGGTCCGCCGTATTCATCATCTCTTTTATTAATGGAAGGAGAGAAAAACTGGGTCAGAAGAAATCCGTGTCCCCCATGTATCTCTACTCCGTCAGCTCCGCCTTTCTTTGCTCTAAGTGCGGCGGCTGCAAAATCCTCTGCTATTTTTCTGATGTCTTTCTTTGAAAGAGGGGTGGTATCAAAAGAACACGTAGGATGAGGTCCGCCTGATGGCGAAAAAGAGAAGTTTCCTTCGGCAACCGAAGCTTCACGCTGTCCGCCTCCGTGGCATATCTGCACGATAAGATTGGAGCCATATTTGTGGACTTCATCAGAGAGTCTGGAAACATCGCTGATCCTGCCGTCATTATGAAGTCCCCATTCCCTCCTTAGGGATTTCCCTTCAGGGCTTATAAAAGCCAAGCCTGTTATCAATGTTCCTGCGCCGCCCGCAGCTATTTCTGCATGCTTTTGTATTTCGGCGGCTGAAATTTCGCCAGTATCATCATCAGCTCCGCAAATCCATGTGGCAGAACGGACAAATCTGTTGGGAGCTTTGAAGGAGGGTCGTTCAAATCTATCGAACAGGCGATGAATTTTTTCTGCATTATCCATGTCCAACTGTCCCTTCACTAAAAATTGAAAATAATCTATTACAAATATTACGCAAAAGACAGCGCAATTTCAGCAATTAAAAACTTTGCTGTTTAAATTTGCTGGATATTATTTCGTAGAAAAGAAGAAATAATCAGTTTCAGACAATATTTTCTGCGCGAGGAAAAAAAGAGAGCTTTTCTGACACTGCATTTACTGTAGTGCCGTTAAGTTCAGCCAGGCGCTGCAACCCGAAGCACCCATGCCCTGTGAATTTTGAGATATGTTCATCCGGAACTATCCACGGGCCGGTCATACTGTTTCTGGTCAGTTTTCTTACGAGGGATTCCGATGCTATCATCTCGCCAAGAGCCGCATGATGCGGCCCGCCTCGAACCTTTGATGCTAGAAGCTCAGATTCCTGAAGTCCTATCCTTATAGGGTTGAACCCTAAAGAAACTGCGCGGTCAATGAAAATCCCGCCCCATTTCACAGCCTGCTCCAGATTGATAGGATGATAGCTTCCGCTGTTCATCATTTTTTCCAGCTCTGTACCTTCGAGTACCAAACAAGGGTAAAGCCTTAGATCCCAGGAGATTGGGCCCTTGATTTCAGCCAGTTTTTTCAGGTCAGCGAGACTGCTTTCCTTTGTCTGTCCAGGCAGGCCGATCATCATCTGTACTCCGAGCGGAAGCGAATCGTGCATTATGTTTTTTATATCATTTAGAATGGCCTCAGGATCTGCCTCTCTTTTACAGAGAGAGAGTACATCAGGATCAAGAGATGGAATGCCAAGCTCAATGCATGCGATAGGGTAGGTATTTATGAGATCTCTCATGGATTTATTACTAAGATCCCCGGGATATGTCGAAAAACGTATCCTGCTGCCTTCAGGCGCATATTTTACTACAGAATCAAGATACTCTTTTACTTTTGAAAAACCAAATCTGCAGAAAGAACCTCCGAAAAAACAGACCTCTCGAGGTTCATCCAGATCCATTAAAACCGAGGAAACAAGCTCAGGCGAAATAAGATCTGCAGCTCCTGTAATTGTACTCTGGCTGCAGTATACGCATCTCCCCCTGCATCCGCCGAAAGGCAGAAAGAAGGGGAGCTTTTTCATTTGTTTTTTCATGTCCAATCTGAATAATCTCCCTCGCTCCATTCGGGCCACAAAGCAGCCCAGGCAAAAGCGTCAGCCCTGTTTTCAAAACTTTCCATGGATTCAAATGTGTGAGCCCAGAAACGACGTCCTTTTCTGTGATTTAGCAGATGGTAGGTTTCATGGAAAATAGCGAATCTTCTCCATATCAAAGGGAGTTCTGAGTTTATATAAATACGTCCTCTTGGGCCGTGTACTATTTGAATGCCCCAGACTCCGGCAGGAAGTGTCTCAAACATAAGCTCAAGAGAGAGGCCGGTGATCTCTTCTGCCTTTGCCAGTATTTCGAACTCACTCAGCCGCTGCCATTCTCCTCCTTCACGGACTGCCCAGCCGGGGATCATCTCAGGTGGGGAGGGGATAGACTCACAAAGGTCCTCAGTGTCTGGGTTATTTTGCTGCAGCATCCTCTGTTTCCCAGTCGTCAAGTGCTGCTTCTATAAGACGGTAAACCCTTTTGAGCTCCTGTTCTGTCAACTTTTTGCTGCGGTACCAAATCTCAAGTTCTCCATTGTCCAGCATAGACTCAAGCTGTACTCTGCCAGGATTGTCGGGGGAGGTAAAATCCATCAGGAGATCCGTTACATCGACGTTAAGAGCAGGTGCGAGCCTCTGGAGAAGCTTCATCGAGGGAAGCCTCCTGTTGCTTTCAAGTGCCTGCACGTATATTCTGCTGACATCGACCTTATCTGCAAGCTTTTGCTGAGTAAGGTTCTGTGCCTTGCGCAATGTTTTAATCCTGTTGCCTAGACTCATAAAATATCCGTCCTTTCTTTACATTATGTGCAATAAAAGAATACAACAATTTTTTATTGTTGACAAGTAGGTTTAGTTATAAGGTCCAAAAAAATAGAACAGCAGAGCAGATCTGCTGCTCCGCCGGGGCTGATCCTGGACTTCAGGAATTTTTTCTCAAGGTCTTCCAAAGGGCGATAGTCTTCTGATAGAGGATTGAATCTTTCAATAGTCTCTTTTACCATATTTTTGTACTCATCTTTCCAGAAATCGTAACCTCCCCTGTGGATCACATTGCTGTCTTCGCTGCTGTACATTATCGATAAAAGAGCCGCAATACGAGCGCTGTTTGTTGATGCGCCCATCAGGAAGGTGCGTCTTAGTTCAGGAAGGCCATGTTTTATGATCGATGGGAAACCATTTTCTGCTTCTCCTCTTACTCCGGTTATTCCATGAGTAAGAAAGAGCTTTTCTCCGTTTGTCAGATTTTCTGAACCTGTTTTTTCAGAAAGGGAACCGAGCTCTCTTGCTGTCAAGCCCTGAACAGATTCTGAAGCGAATCGGACAATATTTTCAGGGGTCATTTCTTTTCTGGAATATATGCAGTAGGCGGATCCGTATAACAGCAGCGATAAAAGGAATATTAGGCCCTTGTGAGTGTTGATGCCGGAAGTTGCAGCAAACATTTTTTTCTCCATTGCAACACCGATAAATCTAAGACGCCGCAGGGCGTCCGAAGGTGCGGTCCCTGATAATCCGATCATGGTCTGGTATTTCCAGAAAGGTTCTATGGCCTGGGCGCTTTTAATAAATGTCTGCCAGGTCATGTCTATGTGACAGCCCTGTCCAAGAGGATCGACCAGTCCGGGCTTGGGTGCGGTAACTATCTCATCTGCGACTGCTTCAGCGGCAGCCATCCATAATATGTGTGGAAACGGACGCTTGACTTGGCTGCTCAAGTAAAGGATACTTCCGTTGGATGTAAAAAAATTAGAGGGTGGCTCGGATCTATGCAAGGTGTAACCTCCGTGTTCAAAATATGCTTGTCTACATTAGCTCAATTTGTTGTCTCCCGCAAGCGTCTGATGCTCTTATTATTTGTTATTTTTGCATTTACTGTGAATATATCTTTGCCTTTAGCGGTATCTATATACAGAAAAGATGCTTCCGAGAAATGGAACGATGGCTGGCATGCATGGCGCAACAATAATCCGGCAGCTGCACTTAAACATTGGTCAGAGATAGGAGTTTCAGGAAACTTTACGGTAAGGCCTTCAAGGATCTGTTACTGGAGGATCAGGGCAATGGAAAAATTAGGAATGTATGCTGAAGCTGATGATCTGAAAGCGGAACTTGCGAGGAAATATCCTTTTGATTTTTATACATTTTTATTCTTCAGAGACGGTGGAGCTGGAATTTCAGACAAGGCTTGCAGGGTAAAGGCAGAGAGCCTGTTCTATCCTTATCTTTGGAAAGAAGAAGTATCTGATGCTGCCGGGCGTACAGGCATCCCTGAAGTGATGATATGGTCACTCATGAAGCAGGAAAGCAAGTTCAGAAAAAACGCAGTAAGCAGATCCGGTGCACTCGGGCTTATGCAGCTCATGCCGTCTACGGCAAAAGCTGAAATGCGTTATCTTAATATATTATCTGCCGAAATAACTGACCCAGAGAAGAATGATCTTATAGGAGCGAGTTATTTTTCCCGTCTCTCAAGGAAATTCAAAGGGGATCTTCCCAGGGCAATTGCGGCGTACAATGCTGGAATGATGCCTGTTGTCAGATGGAATACGCTCTCTGCACAAGACTGGATCGAATGGATAGAGGAAATCCCATATTCCGAGACTAGGGAATTTGTTAGGTCAGTACTTCAAAACAGGGAGATGTATAATATTATCTCAGGCGAAAAAAATGAACCGTCTGTATCCTCACTGATTTCAGAGAGGCCTATGCCTGTAGAAAAAATAGCTTCAGCAAACAGGTAAAAGTAATCGGCATTAACAAAAAATTACACAGCAGAACAGAAATGAGGTTGGTCTAAATTGTCTATTGATCGGGCAGCGGAAGATTTTGATCCCGTTGAGGCTGTGAACAGATATCTTTCGGAATCTGGGTTTAACGGCAAAATATTCCATACAGACGAAACGATATTTACTGTCTCTGATGCCTCTTCAGCTGTTGGGGCTCCGGAAGAAGAAATACTCAAAAGTATACTTTTGAGAGTCAACAGAGGCGAATGCCTTGTGCTGGCGCTGATGTCAGGGATAAACCGAGTTGACACAAAGAAAATCAAAAAAATTCTTGCCGTTTCGCATGTTTCTTTTGCTAATCAGGAAGAGTGCTGCAATTGGTCCGGGTTCAAGCCGGGAGGGATCCCGCCGGTGGGGTATCCTGAACAGCCGGTGACTTTGCTTGACGAAGATCTTTTTCAATATCCTGAAGTGTGGGCTGCTGCCGGAACTGATCACGAATTTTTCCCCATATCACCGGAAGAACTGAAGAGAATAACCCGTGGGGAAAGTGCTGATATAAAGAAGTAACGTAAAAAGCCGGATTAAAGCAAGTGTAATGTGCGGCTGTCCCTAAAATGTCTTAGCAGTGATAACTTGGAGTGCTATCTTTTCCAGCTCAGTACAGCGATTTTTTCAATCTGAAAATTCAGCAATGTTTCCGCCTTGGGGGGCTTTCCTTCAGCAAGGCTGTTGAACTCATTGAGCATCCTGACATATGCGAGTCTTTTGGTAGAGGTGAATTCTCCTTGTATGCCTGCACGTAGCAGTATCGAAAGCTGCTTGTATACGTCAGGTACAGGTACGAATGCAGGTCCTTCAGGTGTCATCCTGATTGTGTAAATGAAAGAATAGCTGTCACGGCCGCGGAACGAATCAGCTTTGTCGTATGTCGGAACTGCCGGAGAGACATATACAGCCGTTCCTTTGGGTACCACCAGTTTTGCGGGTACGGCGTCCCATCTTGTATATTCATATGGAGTTGTAAATATGTGTGCCTTGGGTGACCATGTTGTGAGGCCTACCCAGAGGTGTACTCCAGTTCCTTCAAAATTTGTAAAGGAGGTTCGCCACAACAGGTCCTCTTTATTATCCTGATCTACTTTAGAGAGGAATACGCTGTCCGATACATAAGAAAGTCCGTCAAGCTGTTCTATCTGCTTCACTCCTGCGGGAGTCCTCAGCCAGGCAGATGCCACCTCGCCTTGACTTTGTTCCAGAATCAGCACTATTGGAAAATTACCTACTCTCAGAGTTCGAATATTAGCTCCGCTCTCAGGGATATCATTACCAGGAACCAGGTAGATGATCAGGGCAAATAGAAAGATCATTGCTGGCATAATGAAGATCCGACTATTATCGGAGGAAAAAGGATATATATTTCTTTTTCTTTTGGATGTAGTTCTGCCATATATACTGTTCATTTCTATATGATCCACTCCATTTTTTCCGGGGGAAGCGCAGATATCATTTCATCCAGGGTCTTTCCTGTTACCGGGTGTCTGAACAGAGGGGCAATTTCTTTCAGAGGGATCAGAACAAAGGTTCTTTCATGCATATACCGATGGGGAACGGAGAGGTCGGATGTCTTAATGACAAGTCCCTCTATTGCAATGATGTCGATATCTATCTCACGCGGCCCCCATTTTATGCTCTTGCTGCGCCCCAGGATTTTTTCAATGTTTTTGACCGTTTTTATCATTTCTTCAGGCGGCATTGCTGTTTCAGCGCAGATACACATATTAAGGAAGCGTGGCTGGTCAGTTATCCCCCAAGGGGAAGTTTCCCATATTTTACTTTTTTCAATGATGCAGAAACCGCTTCGCTCAAGTTCAGAAAGAGCTTTCCCCAGCATGATGAGCCTGTTTCCTGTATTTGAACCCAGGGACATTAAAACCTTGTTTTTTTTATGCATAATCTGCATTCCGTATGGCTTCAGTCATCATTACAGCTTTTTTGTTTTCCTTAATGTCGTGTACCCTTATGATATCCACTCCAGACCATGCACATAGTGAAGATACCGCCAGTGTGCCTTCAAGACGATCTGAAGCATCCTCGCTGTTTGTTGCCCTGCCTATCGATCCCTTCCTGGAGGCCCCTACAAGGATAGGTTTTGAGTGGATGCGTAAGGATTCTATGTGTCTTAGAAGAAAAAGGTTCTGATTGTGATCTTTTGCAAATCCTATTCCTGGATCAAT
>JAQVPO010000051.1 GCA_028702015.1 Synergistaceae bacterium
TCCAACTTTTGACACAGCTGCCCTTCCAGGCTCTTCATACTTTTCGATAACCGGCTTCACCGCTGCAAGGAGGGTCTTGGCTCCGTCATCCAAGGTGCTTTTGACCTTGTTGAAATCAATGATGCGTTTGGCTTCGGCCTTTTCCTGCTGTTCTGCAAAAGCACATTTCAGCGCTTCTATCTCAGCCTTCAATTCCAGAATGACATCTTCGCTGGTTTTAACATCTGTCATGGCAGTACCTCCTTATAATTTTTCCAGATTAATCAGTAACGGCTATAGTCTTTACCCTATTATTTTATCATGATAGAGTATTTTCAGAAAATATGAGGTTAAAATATAAGCATAAATACTGCCAGTAATTTACATAACAGCCGGAGGTCGGAAAATGAAAGAAAACTACACAGAAGTACCGCTTCTGCAACAGCGTGAGATCGAGATAAAGGTCCTTGGACCTGTTATAAGAGCTTTTGCCGCGGAATTCGGCAAAGAAAAAACATATGACCTGGTAAGAAAGACAATGCAGGAAATATCCCGGAATTTGGGAAAGAACATGTCAAGCGATGGGAATGGCCTGGAAAACCTGAAAAATAAATGCGTTTCAAAATGGAATGAGGGAGGAGCACTGGAAACACAGACTAAAGAAGACTCTGGAACTGTACTTTCGTTTGATGTAACAAAATGTGAGTTTGCAAATCTGTACAGGGAACTTGGATTCGCAGACATAGGAGCCCTGATTTCCTGCGACCGCGACGCAGCGTTCCTTGAAGGATTCGATCCGGGGCTGGAACTGATAAGAGAAAAAACATTAATGAACGGAGACCCTGTCTGTGATTTCTGTTACAGAAAAAAATGATGACATTTTACTGCCTTATGAAAAATATGAAAACCTCATCAGCTTTATAAGAAAACTGGGGAAGGCCGCTGTCGCTTTTTCTGGAGGCACAGACAGCGCATTGCTTGCTTTTGCTGCCAGAGAGGCATTAGGCAGCAGCGCTGTTGCTTTCACTGTCTGGTCTCCATTGCTGTCAGTCAAAGACAAAGCAGAAATACTTTCTTTTGCTGAGAGCTACTGCGTCAGTCTTTATAAAATTGATCACGATGATCTTGAGAGCAGAGATTTCTGCAAAAATGACCCTGAACGCTGCTATATATGCAAATCCGGAAGAATATCGTCCATGCTTTCCTTTGCAGCAAAACTTGACATCCCGTGGCTGCTTGACGGATCGAACACCGACGACCTGAATGACTACAGACCGGGGATGAGGGCAATCAAAGAATCATCTGCCGCTCTCTGCCCCTTTCTTGAATGCGGTCTTTCAAAACACGATATACGCAATATATCTTCATCCCTGGACCTTCCTACAGCAGGTAAGCCTTCTGCTGCCTGCCTTGCTTCAAGGATCCCGGCAGGTACGTTTATAACCAGAGATATTATATATAAGATAGACCTCGGAGAGAGCATTATAAGAAGGTATCTCCCGCCAGATGCCCAGCTGAGGATGCGCTATGACGGGATAACAGCAAAAATAGAAACAGACCGGGAAAATATTCCCGGCCTGCAGAGATGCTTAGGTATTATCATTAAAGAGCTGTCTGTACATGGAGTTGCAAACGTCCTGATCAGAGAGGACGGTTACATCATGGGAGGAGTTACATCTCGACAGCTATAAAGAGTGTCTGTCCTCCCCTTGACATCAGTATGCCAAGGGATTTGTTCTTCGCTTCCATAACTCTATTCCACTCATCAAGCGTTTTCATCTTCCTCCTGTTTACTTCGAGGATCAGGTCTCCCGGCTGGAGCCCCAGCCTTGCTCCCAGACTGCCTCTCTCAATGTCTACTACGACCAGGCCTTCTGCTGATTCAAGTTTGAACTGCTTCTGAAGCTCTTTGTCTATTACGGCAACTGTGATCCCCATCTGAGTCGATGTCTTCGTTTCGCTCTTGGGTTCCTGCTCCGGTTTTCTGCCAGATTTCTGATCTTTGCCCTTGTTTATCTCTCCAAGCACGACATCAATTGTTTTCTTTCGTCCATCCCTGTAAATTTCAAACTGGACTTTGTCTCCAGCCAGTTTGTTTCTAACTGAAAAGACAACATCCTGACTGTTCTTGACAGCTTTGCCGGCTATGGAGACGATCACGTCGCCTCTCTGGAGTCCGTACTTTTCACCGGGCGAGCCAGGCTGTACGTCTGCGATGATAGATCCTTCCTTTACTGGTATCTTGTAGGAATCTACCAGAGCAGCAGTAAGCGGCTGAACTGTTACTCCAAGCCATCCTCTCCTGACTTCCCCATGCTTTATGAGATCATCCATGATCTGTTTAGCCATGTTGATAGGAACGGCAAATCCTATTCCCTGTGCATAGGGAACTATGGCTGTATTGATCCCTACGACCCTTCCGCTTAGGTCGATAAGAGGACCTCCGCTGTTGCCGGGGTTGATCGCTGCATCTGTCTGCATAAACCCCTGGAAATTAACTCCCGGTGCCTGCAGCGTCCTGTTTTTAGCAGAAACTACTCCGGCAGTGACAGAGTTCTCAAAACCAAGAGGGTTGCCTATGGCTACCACCCATTCGCCTACTTCTGTCGCATCTGAATTCCCCAGCAGAAGCACTGGAAGATCGGGGGCTTTGATCTGTATCACAGCAAGGTCGAATGTGGGATCCTGCCCGACCTTTTTTGCATCAAAGGACCTGCCGTCCATAAGTGTTACCTTTATCTTGTCAGCACCTTCCACAACATGGTTGTTTGTTAGGATATACCCGTCCTTCGTAACAATGAAGCCAGAGCCCTTGCCCCTTTGTGGCACGACCCTCTCCTGTGTCCCTCCGCCTCCGAAGAAATCTTCTCCAAAAAATTCTTCAAAAAAGGGATCCCTTCCGAACGGATTACCCATGATCCTCTGTTTGACCATCGTTTCGGTATCAATGTTAACTACAGCAGGAGAACTTCTTTTAACAATAGAGACTATAGGATTGCCGCTGTACACATCCTGTGCGTAGGCTCCGGCAGTGGTAGAGGCTACGGTCCTTGTATCCTGCTCCCTGAGATTCTTTACAACAGTGTATTCTGATGCAATGAAAGTGCCAAAGGCCCCTCCCGCAAACAATATGGCCGCAGCAGCCGCAGCTGTTGCAAATTTCTTGATAGTACCTATCAGGTATTCCTTATTCATTAACACCCCTCCGTGTACTTAAGTATATGAAATCAGCAATAATAATATTATTCTAATTAAATCAAGCTAAATTACATCAAGTATATTACGTATGAGGAAGATAGTGAAAAAGCCTAGAATCAGCATATTTTTATAGCCGATCCTATAATTATTTACATTGTTTTTTACTTATCCGCCCGCTATAATATTAAAGTACGACAAGTCGAATATTTTGAGGCCTCTTCATGAGGAAGATATTAAGGACCTATTTCCCAGTTAAACGCACTTTCCTTTTTCTAATAGCTACTCTGGCTATTACATATTTTGTCATCTCTGCACTTCTGGACCATTTTAAATATATTTATTTCTCGCATGCCGACATGCAAAACCAGTCAGTTGTCTCCCTTACGGCAAACATGGTGGATGAAAGAATAAATGCAAAACTTATCCAGCTGCAGACTCTTGCATATATTCCTCCTTCTTTTCGGAAGAATGTTCCCGTTAGGGAAGTCCTTGCAGAAATCCTTAGACAAATCAGACCTAAAACAGAAAAGATAGGTTATCACTTTATCCAGATAACTGATACCAATGGTATTCCTGTCAGCTCCAATGGACACAATATAACTATCGAGGAGACGGAAGATTTTCATAAAGCAATAAGAGGTTTTTCCTCCATTTCACAAATATTTAGCGATGACACCGGGAAAGGTCCTCTTTATGGCAAGGAAGGTACGGCAATAATTCTCAGTGTGCCGGTTTTTTCAGGGGCATCAGTATGCGGAGTTCTGACTGCAGCTGTCAATCCGGACAAGCTGTTATTCCTTGAGAATATTGATATTCCCTACGGCAGTGCAGCATTATATCTGATAGACAAAAACAATATGATAATCGGACAATCAGGTCCAATCCCTAAAATGCATCATTGCATCTACAGATCCCTGAATTTTTTCAGCTTGATGTCGGATACCCTTGAATCAGAGGAACTCAGACATATCAGAAAAGACATAACAAAAATAATAGGCAATTCAATAAAACACTATAAAAACAACAAAAATGGACAGACAATCTCTTTCGCATCTCTTCCGAGCTCCACGGGATGGAAACTTGTCTCTCTTTCATCTGAGAGCAGTATAAGAGCTCAGCAGGGCAGCCTGCTGTATAAAATTGCATCTATGTTTTTATTGATTACTATACTCATAATCATCGCAGCGGTTTACCTGTACATCGTTAACTGGAAATATAAAAGGATACGGGATCTCTCACGTAATACAATAGACAAGACAGGGTTTCATTTTTTCAAATTATCTCCTTCCGGGGAGGTCAAGGACTACGATGAAGATTTCATCATATTTCTTGGAATCAGTAATAAAGCTCGGACCTTTCGCCTTTCTTCAGTTATGGATGGAGATCAAAATACCTTTCCCATAGATAATATGAACGAAGACACATCCATTAAAATTTCAGTAAAAAATGAGAGTGGAGAAAAAATTTACCTTCTGATACAGATAATCGGCAGAAACGAGGCAGGGTTCTATCCCGCTTTTGCGATGGATGTTACAAAAGACGAACTTATGCAGGAAAAGATCCGAGATCTTGCATATATTGACGCTGTCACAAATATTTCCAACAAAGAAAGTTTCATTCTAAAGATAGAAGAGCTTAATAAAAAATGTTTAGAGAAAAAATTTAAAAGCAGCATTCTTTTCATAAACATAAATAACAGCCACAAGATATTGGAAATTTTTGGGCACAGACTCTTTCAGGGAATGCTCCGCGAAACAGCCGAGAGACTTTCCGACGTTGCATATGCAGCAGGAGGAAGTGTTTATAATTTAGGCGGAGATGATTTTGTAATTGTCGTAGATGATCATGGTGAAATGAACGAAGTGCTTGCTGCTGCAGGTGAGATTAACAAAATAATCGCCAGGCCCTTTATGCTCGGGGATGCTTCGTTCGAAGTCACCTGCAGGATCGGTATAGTATCATGCAAGGATTATACGTTGCATAAGCCGATAGCCCCCAGCGATTTATTCAGATACGGGGAAATAACAGTGCGTCTTGCAAAAACAAACAGCAACATCTTCGTCCTTGATATGGATTCTTATCTTTCGGTAATTAACGAACTTGACATGGAGATCGACCTGATAAGCTCCATCAAAAACAAAGAACTCAAATTAAACTATCAGCCGATTTATTCTTCTGAACATGACAGAATAACAGCATTAGAATCCCTCCTCAGATGGGAGAGCAAAAAGCATGGGAACGTCCCTCCATCTGTTTTTATCCCTATGGCAGAACAATGCGGCTTCATAAACCAGTTAGGAGATTTCGTCATAGACTCTTCCTTCGATTTCCTAACTAAACTGAGAGTTCAGCATAAAAACTTGGCTGTAAACTTCAATGTATCATCTATCCAGTTTTTACAGCTCCATTTTGCAGAAAAGCTGATCTATAAATTTAAAAATCGTTCTCTTCCCAAACAAAGTATAGGTCTTGAAATTACCGAATCCTATTTTTTTAAAAATATGAAAGATCTCAAAGAGAGGCTCCTGCTGATAAAAAATGCTGGAATAAATATTTCAGTAGATGATTTCGGGACAGGATATTCCTCACTCTCTTATCTTAAGGATCTTCCTGTAGATTATCTCAAAATTGACAGAAGTTTTATTGTCGGCATTGAATACTCTGATACACAAAAAATATTATTCAAAGGGATAATTGATATAGCCAAGGGACTGGGAATGACAGTAGTTGCGGAAGGCGTAGAAACGGAAAGCCAATTAAATACAGCTTTAGAATGCGGCTGTAGTAACATCCAGGGTTTCTTTATATCCAGACCAATGAATGAAGAAGATACTCTGGATTTTATAAATTCTTTCAAAGGCCTAAGAAAATAATACACATTTGCAATGCTTAAATTTAGATAAACATAAAGAGGAGCAAGACATTCTATGCCCTGCTCCTCTTTCTCGTTTATAATTAATTACCTGCCTCGGAAGCTTTTCTTCCTCCCTCTTTCAGGGCGTGAAACAGGACAGATCAGCACGCGCCTTGAAGGTTCTTCACCGATTGACCTGGTCTCCACTTCCTTGTTATCTCTCAGGGCCAGATGGACTATGCGTCTCTCCCAGCTCGACATAGGCTCAAGACTGACTGGAGTACCTTTTCTCAGAGATTCTCTCGCAATTGATTCAGCAAGCCTTGTCAGGGTCCGCTCCCTGCGAAGACGATATCCACCGCAGTCAAAGCGTACTCTGCGGGTCGACATATCATCATGGCAGGCAAGGTTAGTAAGGTATTCGAGAGCTTTCAAAGTCTCACCATACCTCCCTATAACAACTCCTACATCTTCTCCAACCAGGTTGATCATGCCATCCTCACTGAGTTCCGGTATCAGATCCAGATCCATCTTATCAAGGATCTCGTTTACAAAGTGACAGGATTTTATGAAAGAAGCCGGGGCAACTGGCCTTACCTCAACTTTATATGTACATCCAAGGAAACCAAAGAGTTTTTTGTCTTCAGAGATTATCTGGGCCTCAACATCATCCTGTTTGATTCCCCAAAGCTGTGCAGCTTTTTTACATGCCTCTTCTACTGATTCACAATCCAAGATCAGGGATTCAACCTCGGGCATAGGAATTTTTTCTTCCATTTCCCTATCCATCATATATACCTCTTGCTGACGATGGTAAGGTATCTATTCTTCATCGTCATCATCTTCTTCATAGTCATCATCGTCTTCATCATCTGCTGCTGAAGATATCGGTTTATTTTTATGAAGTGCCGGCTTGACCTGAAGTTCCTGCTTTGTTTTGGACATTACGAAATACTGCTGGACCACACCCATAAGAGATGAAAGCCCCCAGTAAAGCATTACTCCGCCCGGCATTGAAAGACATATGAATGCCATGAAAAACGGCATTATAGTGTTCATCATAGCCATCTGGGGATTGCTGCCAGAAGAAAGTTTCTGCTGGGCCCATGTAAGGAAGGATATGCTGATCAGCAGAACAAGGTTCCCCAGATAGAACCCAACGTTCGAAAGCCCTGCGGGGTTTTTAAGAATACCGGTAAGAACAGACATTACTCCATAGTTCCCCGTTGGGTCTGCCGCTACCCCTACTGCCTGTGCCAGACCTGCAGTGGTCGAAGAACCCAGGATTATGCCAATGAAAGAAGTCCCTGCAAAATCGTAAGTCCTAAGTACGTTGAAGAGAAGGATAAGGATGGGAAGCTGTACAAGCAACGGCAGACAGCCGGCAGCCGGATTGACCTTATTTTCCTTGTAAAGACGCATCGTTTCCTGGTTAAGTTTTTCTTTATCGTTAGCATATTTTTCCTGCAGTACTTTCAGCCTTGGCTGAATCTTCTGCATATGCTGCATACTGGTCATCTGTTTCTGGTTAAGGGGATAGAGAACTATCCTTACTGCTATAGTTAATAAGACTATTGCCATACCGTAAGAATTTGTGAGACCATGAAAAAATTCGAGAATCGTCAGAAGCAGTTCGCTTGCTCCACTCCATATTGCGCCCAAAACTTTCACCTATCCTTTCGAAGTGCTGTAAACAACTTTCCCATCCAGATCCGTGTATCTACATCTTTCTGTCCGGGCACAGGGTCATATCCCCCTGGATTCCACGGGCCACAGCGCAGGATCCTGCGCAAGCCCAGCTCTGCTCCGCAAAAAAGACCGTACCTTTCAACCGCTTCAGCTGTATACTCTGAGCAATTCGGAATGAAACGGCACTTTCCACCTCCTAATACTGGTGATATAGCTGCCTGGTAAAATCTTATAAGAAAAAGTCCTGCCATCGAAGCTATGCGCATGTTTTTCCTTCTTTGTCCGCATCCCAGTCAAAACCAGGCCAATCCTGCCTCATGAGACCTCTTCTCTTCAGAGAGTACGCAATGTCCATATAAACGTCTCTCGAAGACTTTCCCAGTGCCTTTTCCCTTAAAGAAGCAATTATCCAGACACCGTCTCTTATCCACGGCAAAAGTCTTCTGAATGACTCTCTCATCATTCTTCTGCCTCTAGTACGTCGGGCTGCATTTGCTGTTTTTCTCCCGACAGTGACACCAACAAGTTTTCGGCTGTCTGGGCGTTCAACAAACAACAACCGCACCAGCTCGCCTGTTTCACGGCGTCCGGTGCGGAATACAAGGTCGAACTGCCATCCGTGCCTGAGCCTGACAGCTGACGAAAAGCCGAAATTCACGGCTGAT
>JAQVPO010000052.1 GCA_028702015.1 Synergistaceae bacterium
TCAACAATGCGTACAACGTCATCAATTGTTTCATTTAATTTCCTGCTGATATCAGAGACGAACTCCCTGAAGAGTGATTCGATGTTTTGGATCAGTGACCATCTCATATTTTCAACGTTATTAATGATAAGGGTTGCGGTGTTTTCGTTTATCCTCGTTATCTCTTTTTCTCTTTTTATTTTTACAGGGAGGAGAAAATCAAAAAACGTGTTTCCTGAAGAAATCAGACTCTTTTCTGATACCTGGCCAGTCCAATATGGCAGCCTTTTTTTTCTTATTGCAATATTTGTATCTATATGGCTGCATTCAATATTGAAAATCGATGCCGCCATAAAACGGATATTGTCAACATGAGAATTTAGCTGACCTGTATATTTGCGGAAGACCTCCTCTGTCCTTTCATTGATAACTTTTGCTTCCCGCTCAAACTCCTTAGAAAAAAAGTTTACTATGTCTTCAGCAATGATTTTCTCTGTATCTGAAAAATCCTGATTTGTTCCTGCTGCCGATTTAAGCACTCTGTCAAAATGTTCTGTAGCATTTATTTTGAGAGCAGCCATTTGTCCTTTGCAGAAGGAAACGGTATTCTTTTTGTCTATGCTTACCAGGTCAAAGAAGCTTTCTCTATCATTTTTCAGACAAACCAGCTTCATTTCAAAATCTTCCCTTTTTTGGCGAAGTTCATCCAAAGGCATTTCAAGAGCTTTTATATTAAGCTCTGCCTGCAGAATGACTTCCCTTAAGATCATGATCGATTTACGCTTTACAGCATTTTTCAGGACTTCTTTTTTCCCTGTTTTAAAAAAAGATATAAGATCAGCCTCAAGCATGGGGATACCGCTTTTTTCATATGCGTACGGTTCTTTGCCCTCCTTTGCCTGTAGAGCGTTTAGAGCTGATATTTTATAAATGAACGGAGTTATTTTAAAACAGCCGGAATTTTCCAAAGTTCTTATTAGAAAGTCAGAAATTTTGCTGAGCTCATGTTCAGAGCAGTAGTCAGTTTTGTTAAGGATTATAAATATTTTTGATATCCTTTCCCTGATAAACCTGATCAAATTCAATTCGTTTTCTGTAATAGGCGGGTCAACAGAGAGAACGAAAAGGGCGGCATCACAGCTGTCAATAAATTCCATAGTAGTCTCTGTATTATGTCTGTAAGTGGACCCTGTGCCTGGTGTATCTATCAGGACTATGCCCTTAGAAAGAAATTCTGAAGGATATTCTGTCTCAACATCCTTAACATTCTTAATATTGCACGGATTACCCTCTTCTGTAACGAAGCTGTTCAAATATAACAGCATAGACTCATCATCATCGAATTTTTTCGTTTCAGAGTCAGCGGTCTCAAAAGTTATCTGAACAGATCTTCTTTTTCCGTAGGAAACCTTTGTAGGCACCGCAGTAAGGGGCAACACGGCAGCAGGCAGGAAGGCTGCTTTAAGAAGAGCATTAATAAGCGTGCTTTTGCCCCTTTTGAACTGTCCTAAAACAGCAAGGTTCAGCTTCTCTTCTTCCAGCTGCCCAGCAAGCTCATTGATCTTCTCTGCATGCTTTATAAAAAGGCCGCCTGGATTTTTCAAGGTTATTGATATTGTTTGTAATTTATTGCACAGCATCCACGGACCTACCACCCTTGCTTATGTTGCATATAAAAATGACTCCTGCACGAAAGGACAGGAGTCATTACTGTAATAACAGGGTTTCAGCGAACTCCATCGCTGTAAAAATATAGTATGCTAATTATTATTAGGATTCTAACATGCACTGAAAAATGTATCAAGGCAAGCTTGCAATTTATACGGCGTAAAGTTTATTGAGGCTGTGAAAGAGATATGATCGATGCATCCATGATTTATGTGTCCCAAAACCATTAACATTATACTAACAGTCTGCTTGTATTTATTAATATTCTTGTTATAATCACTTTGGTTTGTATAGCAGGAAGTTCTATGCTTTCTCAGTCAATATGAAAATTAAATAAATTAACAGGTGTCCGAAAGGACATAATAGGGAAATCGGTACAAGCCGATGCGATCCCGTCGCTGTAATGGTTAGCAATTTCGCAGATATCAGCCACTGGAAATATTCCGGGAAGGCGCGAATGAGCGATCAGCCAGAGCCAGAAGACCTGCCTGTTGCATATGCGCGTTACGACCTGCGAGAGATAGGAAGAACGAGTTTCGGAATCGGACATTGTTCCGTTTTTGAGAAATGTTATGTGTCTCCTTTATTTGTGGGAGGCACATTTTTTTGTCGACTGCAAATAATATGAAACATAAATTTTATACAGAGGTGAGAGTAAATGGGAAGATGTGTTAGAAGAAGACAATTTTTACACAGGCTGATTATGTTGTCCTCGGTATTTCTGTTTATATTCGGTGCATCAGGCGCCGGTGCAGCTGAAAAAGGCAGCATAGAACAGAAGGATGACGGGGTATATCAGATGGATTCTACTGTCATTACTGCAACTATGACCGAAAAGACCCTTTTTGAGGTGCCTGCAAATGTAACTGTCATAACTTCGAAAGATATACAGGAGAAAAACGTCGTGACAGTCACGGACATATTAAAAGATGCCCCTGGTATATTTGTTGAAAGGCCGAAGGGCATTGCTGACTCCTCCGGCGGGATACAGATAAGAGGATTCGGAGAAAGCAGCATCCTTGTCTTATACGACGGTGTTCCGGTCAATTCAGCTTACAGCGGATCTGTAGACTGGTCCTCGATTCCAATCGATACCATTGACAGGATCGAAATTGCAAAGGGAGCAGCATCATCTTTATACGGAGGAAGAGCTGTCGGCGGAGTTATAAACATAATAACAGCTGCCCCGGAAAACAGGGATCCAAAAGTAAAAGTTTATGGATATTATGGGACAAACAATACTTGGAGACGTGGATTGTCTGTCAAACAAAGACTTAATGATAAATTCAGCTATTATCTGGGATATGAGCACCAGTCTACAGATGGTTTCAGCAACAAGGTCTCATCCTCCACCTCTTCAGGAAGCGCAAATCCGACGAAAACTATCGGAACCGGACTTGTGGTAAGTTCTAAAGTAGACGGAAAGCCAAGGTATATTATTGGATCTCCCGGTAATGGCGCCGGGGAAAGCGACATATATAATCTGAAGCTGAACTATGACTTTGATAAAGATAAAAATATATCTTACAGCTATACTCATAATAAATTTAAGTATTGGACGGAAGATCCGGTAACTTACATTCATGATGCAGAAGGAAACCCTCTTTATGCGGGGAGCGTACAGCTGCCTAATGGCAAATGGTACAATTTTTCTGAAAGCGCTTTTACCGATTATTACGGCAGAAGGACCACCGACATCCATGCACTTAGATACGCTGACAATAAAAACAATTTTTATCTGAATTTCGGTGTTACAGATACCAAAGAATCCGGTTATTCTAAGGGAAGCTACTTTGACGGCACTACCCCGGGAAGCGATGTCTCATACCCCAGCCGTGTATTAAAGGCAAATTTGCTGAAAACATGGGAAACAAGCGAAAAAAACACACTGACAGCAGGAATCGACTGGCAGAACCAAAGAATGACTCGTACAAGTTCAAACTTAGCTCATTGGCATGATCATGATTCAATAACTTCCGTAAATTATGTTGAGGGCGGTAAAAACGATATTTTCGCACTCTTTCTGCAAAATGACTATTGCATAAATGACCAGTGGGAACTTTATGCAGGAGTCCGTTTTGACCATTATAAAAACTATGACGGATACCATAATTCTCCGGAAAAAACTATACTATATAATGAGACCAGCTATGACGAGATCAGTCCAAAAATTGCACTCCAGTATCACGCCGATGATGAAACCTCATACTACCTCTCCTATGGACATTCTTTCAATCCTCCCAGTATTTACCAATTGTATCGCTCTGACGGCACATATATCGGAAACCCGAATCTGAAGCCGGAGATCTCAGATACTTTTGAAATCGGAATGAAGAAAAAAATCAATGACAAAACCGTAATGAATCTATCTCTATATCATACTGACACGGATGATATGATAGTTACTGAGACAGTGCCGGGCCCCGACTCGGATCAAAGAAGGTATAACAACGTTGACAATGCAGAGAGAAAAGGTCTGGACTTTGATATATCCCACAAATTCAGCGACCAATGGGACGGATATATCAATTACAGCCGTGAGTGGATGACAAGCTCAGAGGGCGAAGGAATGACATCTTACATTTCTCCTGAACATATTTTTCACGCCGGTATAAATTATCACTATGATAAGTGGAGCGCCTCGCTTACAACTGAGTATGTAAGCACAAGAAATGCCCCTGGTGATATTTCCGGAGTATACCTCTCTTACGATGAATTTTTCATTGCAAATATCGGGATTGCATATCAGATATCTCCTGATTGCAAGGCAACATTTAATGTCTCCAATCTCTTTGACGAAGAGTACTATCTATGGTATGCGGCACCCGGACGTACCTTTACTCTGGGACTTGTCTATGAATTTTAGAATCTATCTCTTTTCTCTGCTCATAGATCATGATGATGCAGGGAGAAAAAATTCAAATGACTGTCAGCTATAATTTCGGCTTTGATTATTTCTCAGGCTGAGAATGTGCTGCAGTTCTTCCTGAATTGACGCATCCGGCACTTATTGGGTTCTTATATCCATAGGATCAATGCCGGATGCGTTTGTCAGGAAGAAGAAACAGAGATGTCAGACAATATAAAGAAAGGCATTTGCTGTCATGCAAAGAGTAATCAAAACGATGATAGAAAACTTTAAAAGGAAGACACATTGTTTTATTCAATTAATGGAATACTGCAGGAAGACCCTTGATAGACCTGCTTCACGGAGTATAAAAAGATTGCTGGGGTATGTTTTGGGCTTTCTGCTTTTTTATGCTCCATTTGCATTATTTCATAGAGCAGCGGCATGTTTATTAAATATTGAGAGCAACCTTACTATACACTCTTTCTGTCTACGTGTCCCGACTGCGCATTTACTGGACGGGAAAATTTTTCAGCTGAACCTGCCCGTAATAAGTTTGTTTCTTTTATCTCTCTCTGCTTTTTTCCTTGGCCCCATTTTCTGCGGAAAGCTCTGTCCGGCGGGAGCTCTCACAGAGTACTTAAGTATGTTGGTACCAGAAAAATATAAAATTTCATGGGCTGATCACATCCCCGTTTTACATGTTCGCTATGGTTTTTTTCTTGGCTTCATTCTATCTTCATTTTTAGGGGGCCATCTGGCATGTGCCTACTGTAATTTTTATACCTTTGATTTATTGATAAACTATATTCCATTTGGGCAAATAACAGCATTCTCCTCCAGCATGCTGCTGACTCTGATTTTGTGGATCCTGATACTGGGAGTGTTCACAAAAGGCGGCAGGGGGTATTGCTCATTTTTCTGCCCGGTCGGCACACTGCAAAATATCATATATATTTTAGGAAGCAGGATACTGCCCATACATGGGAGGCTGAGTATCATCAGAACCAGGTGCAATGGATGCGGCCTCTGCCTGTTAAAGTGTCCTATGAATGCAATGTCGGTAAACGATAATGGGATAGCTGAACAGAACATGCACCTGTGTATCCTCTGCATGAATTGTGCTGATAAATGTCCAAGCAAAGCCATTCGCTACACAATTGGAAAAAATGAGGGACAACCAGATGTGCAGAAATTTTAAGGGCTTAGCTTTTATATCTGCCGCATCACTCCCCTTTCTGGCAAACTGGCTGAACGGCCCAAATAGCGGATGTACAGGAATATGCGGTTCTTGCGGAGGATCTTGCTTAACATGGATTGCTGCATGCTGTTCACTTCTAATATATCGTATAAATGCCAGTTTATTCAAAAAATACAAGAATAAATTGCAGGAAAAAGAGGGCAAAGAAGGATGAAAGAGGGGCGAAGCATAAAACTTAAGCCGCTGGCAGTTTTTGTATTGTCGCTGCTTATTACACTGTGGCTCTCAATATTCAGAATAAATGATGATGACAGAGTTTGGTTCACATTAAACATCCCTGAGGAGTCCACTAAGGTCATTACTGTTGATATAGCTGAATTTAATCCAATAAAATATTATGTGCAGCCATGTGCCGTTTCCATATACGGCAGGATAAAAAATCCAACGGGACAGAGAAACCTTACTGCTGATTTTACTGGAGCTGAAGCATTTTTATCCCAGGGAAGCAAAAAGTCAAAATGGACACTATTGGCCCCTGGAGACTTTCTTATTAAAGACAGGCGCGGAAATATGCCCATAAATATTGAAATGAGTATTCCCTCTCAAGGGATAAGACAGCATAGTATTGCCAAGGCGATTCTAAATATCAGATGCAAAGGAGAAATTATCTCACGCATTTATTTTCATATTATAAACAGTAAATACTGACCAATAATTGATAGAGTAAAATCGCCGTAATTATCTGTCTTGGCACAGATAAATCAAAACAAGCGGCCCCAATTGCCATCAAGGGCCGCGCAAGTTAACAGGATCCCTAATGAATTTGAAAACTTAATTTGACAGATTTATTTAGGAGTACTAAAGTTTAAATTAACATCCATATTTCTCTATTAAAATGTGTCTGCTGAATATTTTTAACTGATTAAAGAAACATCAAGACCTCCTGTAATTTAGCTGTATCACAGGAGGCCATATTATTAACTATCTGATTCTTCAGCAACAGATTATTTTAAAATCTCATCTTTTATGGTACTTAGAACAATCCGCTTACTTTTCCATTGGCGTCAATGTCAATATCACATGCTGCAGGACGTTTGGGAAGTCCGGGCATTGTCATAATATCACCTGTTATAGGAATGATAAATCCGGCACCGGCAGAAAGACGTACTTCACGTACTGTCAGATTGAAACCTGTAGGCCTTCCTTTTTTAGTAGCATCATCTGATATTGATGCCTGAGTTTTGGCCATGCATATGAGAAGATCGTCTTTCCCTAAGTCATGGATTTTTTTAAGGTCTTTTTGAGCTTTGTCAGTAAAAATGACTCCGTCAGCACCATAGATTTTAGTTGCAATGGCTTCAATTTTTTCTTTAGGTGTCAGTCTTTCTTCATAAAGGTAATGAAAGGTATTGGGTTTATCGCAGGCTTCAATAACAGCCTGGGCAAGTTCAAGTCCGCCCTCTCCTCCTTTTGCCCAGATATTTGATTCAACAACAGGCACTCCTAGCTTTGCACATTTCTCGGTGATAAAATTAAGTTCCTCAGGTGTGTCCGTTGGGAAAGCATTTACAGCTACAACGACAGGCAAGCCAAAGGAGAGCATGTTTTCAACATGTTTCTCCAAATTAGGAATACCGGATTCCAATGCTTTCATGTTAACTTTTCCAAGCTCATCTTTTGGAACACCGCCATGCATTTTTAAAGCCTTGATAGTAGCAACTATGACAACTGCATTAGGCTTAAGGTTAGCCAAACGGCATTTGATGTCAAGGAATTTTTCTGCACCCAGGTCTGCGGCAAAACCCGCTTCTGTTACGAAGTAATCTGCAAGTTTTAGTCCATACTTGGTTGCCATAATACTGTTGCAACCGTGTGCAATGTTTGCAAAAGGTCCGCCGTGAATGAAAGCCGGAACATGTTCAAGTGTCTGGACAAGGTTGGGCATGATAGCATATTTTAACAGCATCGTCATTGCTCCCTGTGCTTCAAGCTCTTTTGCCGTCACAGGCTTGTCATCAAAAGTGTATGCGATAATAATATTTGAAAGACGATTTTTCAGGTCTTCAATATCAAGTGAAAGACAGAGAATTGCCATGATTTCAGATGCAACTGTTATGTCAAAACCGTCCTGCCTGGGCATCCCGTTAGGTTTACCGCCAAGCCCAATTACTATATTGCGCAGAGCGCGGTCATTCATGTCAAGCACACGTTTAAAGACTACTTTTCGCGGATCAATGTTGAGAGGGTTACCCTGCTGGATGGAATTGTCCAGCATTGCCGCCAAAAGGTTGTGAGCTGAAGTGATAGCGTGAAAGTCACCGGTAAAGTGAATATTTATATCCTCCATAGGCACCACCTGACTGTATCCGCCTCCAGCAGCGCCGCCTTTGATTCCAAATACAGGACCTAATGACGGTTCACGAAGTGCAAGTGTAGTCTTTTTCCCTAACTTGGTAAGAGCCTGAGCCAGACCTACCGAGGTAGTAGTCTTGCCTTCTCCGGCAGGAGTAGGTGTGATCGCAGTAACAAGAATAAGATTCCCATCTCTATTATCTTTAATTTTATCCCATAGGGCCAATGATACCTTTGCTTTGTATTTGCCAAGAT
>JAQVPO010000053.1 GCA_028702015.1 Synergistaceae bacterium
GTCTCCACTCGTATCAATGATTCCCTCGGCGCCTGTGATCGTTGCTTCATTGCCGGCCGTGCCAAGCACTCTTACTGTCCCGCCAGTAGAGCGTATCGCAGCTCCTGTGCCGCCATTAACGGTTACTCCGGTATCGATTAGGACTCCTCCGTCGGTATTATAAATACCCCCAGTGCCTCCTGAGATAACCGAGGTCGCTCCTGTCACTCTAACATTTCCACCAGTATCGGCTATACCGTATTCACCTGCGTTGATCGTGGAATCGGTCACCGTTACACTACCGTCTGTTTCATCAATCCCAGTTCCATGCACATCTATATCAGAATAATTGATGAACACATGCCCGTCAGTGTTCAGAATACCATTGCCGTCACTGTTACTGTTTTCCAACGTCGAGCTTCTTACAGTAACGTTTCCACCTGTATTCTGGATAATACCTTCAGAAGAATTGAATCCTCCGACAAGAATATCGGAGTCAGAAACCTCAACGTTTCCGCCTGTCTCCGTTATCGCGCTCATCTTTGCGCTTACAGTAGAATCCTCTAATTTAACATTTCCGCTTGTTTTATCTATCGCATACTGTCCTGTACTAAGTATGCTTGCTCCGGTATTCGTTATAACACTGTACGCATCTACGATCTTCCTGTCCGATACATCACCGCCCTGAAGACTGACAGTCCCGGTTGTATTAATACTGGGAATACCACCTCTGCTGTCGATACTGCCACCGCTGAGAACAGTGACATTTCCGAACATTGATTCTGGGTTACCGACTCTGCCATTGATAGCTCCGTCACTCTCTACTGTAATAGATCCAGTCGTTGTAGCAACATTGCCGGTTATTTCGCCTCCGCTGTTTACCCTGACAAAGCCTGTACCTGTATCAACATTGCCGGTTATTTCGCCTCCGCTGTTTACACTGACAAAGCCTGTACCTGTATCAACATTGCCATTCAGCGTTCCGTTGACAGTTACATTTGCTCCGGCTGTAGCCGCCGTTCCGGACAGAGTTACATTAGTGCCAGTACCAACGATCAAGGAACCTGTGATGTCCGCGTTGACTGTAATAGCAGGCGCTATGCCATCTCCAAAGGACAAGATCCCTATACTGTTGGTAGCAGCCAAAAATGGCCCCAAATTGACCAATGGCTGTTGTGGTCCTCCATTGACTGAAAACCCGCTGGCTGTCACCACTATGCTGTTATAATTCACAGCCTCCGACTGCGCAGGGAATACAGCAAATGCAGTCAGTATCATGATAGAGACTATGAGAAATAAACCTCTTCGTACATTCATGAGACTTCGTTCTCCTTTCTTTAGTTAAGGGAAAATCTCTATTGTAAAAACATAAAAATGGATGATATGGATCATCAAAAACGAAATATATTAGAAAAACCACTGCTGTCTTTCAAAGAAACTCATTGACTCTTTACTATAATAAATTAATTATCATTAGCTTTTGTCTTTGACTATCACGCCTCCTTTAAACCAGGCTACCTAAATAGCTGATTTCAACACAAAATTATAGAAAAGGATTATGTCAGAACAGGCAGGCCGAGAGGCTGCGTATAAAAAGAAGTCCTATGTTTTAAAAAACAGGGGAAAGTAGAACAACGACTGTTGTTTTCCGGAAGAGTTATTAAAAGAATCCTATAGCAGAAAGACGCAAAAAAATGAAAAGATGAATTTCCTGAGGTCATACACATCTGCCTCCTTTCCATGTAAAAAGGCACTATCCTAAATCGATAATTAAATCCAATTTTTGCATAAAATACCGATAAATACAACTCTTTTTTTGTAAAATTTACCTTAAGCCAAAGATCTCCCCAGATAATTCTAATTTCAAAACAGTTTACCGAACTTAATGCGATATTATTTTTTGAATAGTACATTTTATAGGTCACGTTTCGTCACGTTTAAACAGGAGCTGCCGTTATATATAACGCCCCTCTATATTGACTGCATTAAAAATGGTCAAATTGCATCTAAGGGATTGAACGTGCAAAGAACGAGACAGGCCCCTGAGTAACCTCAGGGGCCTGTAAACCGTAGTATGACCAATTATATGGCGGGCTCGGCCGGAGTCGAACCGGCGACCTACGGCTTAGGAGGCCGTCGCTCTATCCTGCTGAGCTACGAGTCCGCACCGCAAAAGGTAGTCTATCATGTAACATCAGGTTAACGCAACTCTTTTTATGCCCTATATATCAGCAATTTAAGCCATTTTGCTTATCTCTTCCCGCAAGAACAGACCTCTAGATCTTTTTATGAATTTTGTGGCCTCTGTAAATGCCACGAGATTAGCTCATAATTTTTCAAAATATTCTCCGAGGGTCTCAAGTCCATTTTGCAGCAGGTCTCTGTCACCAAAACCAAACCCCAGCCTGAAACATTTTTTTTCTTCAAAGCAATCACCATGACAGAGAAGGACTCCTGTTTTTTCGTAGATATCTGTGCAAAGCTCCACTTCATTTATATCATAGTCATAGTGTACAAGCATGGTAGTGGTAAAAGTCTCACCATAAGCTAAAAGAGCAGGCTGTTTTCTGATCCATTCATCAACTATTTTTTTGTTCGGCCTGACTATATCACGCGCCCTCACAAGCATCTTTGGGCTGTTCTCAAGTGCGATGGCCGAAATCAGTTCATCAAATACACCGTTGCAGATCGAATCATAGGATCTCCTGTTCTCGAGTATATCGTATGCCTTTTTGTCACCCACCACCGCCCAGCCCACTCTTGTCCCGGCCATTGAGTATATCTTGGACATGCTGCCCGTAGATATGCCCTTATCGTAGAGATCAATTATCGAGGGCATGTATTCGTCTGCAAGCCCCCTGTATATCTCATCGCACAGTATGTATGAGCCATTCTTTTCAGCTATGCTTATAATTTTATACAGATCATCAGCATTCATATAGGCGCCTGTTGGATTATTCGGGTTAGTGAGAGTTATCAGCTTCGTATTGCTGTCAGCAAGGGCCTCCAGCCTTTCCGGATCGACCTTATATCCCTCTTCCTTATTCAGGCGAAGGGGACGCACTTCTATACCTAAGGCTTCAGGAATGGAATAGTGCTGCTGATAGTTAGGCATGACAGCAACTACATTGTCTCCTTTTTCAAGCATTCCGGTAAGCACCGACGAATTTGCCCCTGTTCCTCCATGGAATGTGAGGACCCTGCCCGGCACAGCATTTTTGTATATTGATGCTATGGCTTCAAGAAGCCGGGGGAGTCCGAAGAAGGCACCGTAATGAAGATGAGTCTCAAAGAAATACTTGGTCAGTTCTTCTTTATTTTCTCCGCTGATCTCTGTCAGTTCATCCAGAGAAATGGCCTTGACACAGCTTGCGCCCAGGTTATATCTGCAGTATGGATCACGGGGGTTCAGCCATTTCTCAACTTTAAAATCTTTTATATACATATCCGTTATCTCCTTATCATGGACAAATACATTTGCTTTCACCATTCCAAAGGCGGTTAAAGCTCTCGGCAAGGTCAAAACATGGATTTGAATACCGTCTCCTTATCCTTTAAAGCTGGATCTCCAAACTTCTCTGCTTTCCTTCTTGGGAGACTGTTATTCTAACCGGAGCCTTCAGCTCAGCTCTCTTTTCAAGATACGAATCTATACGTGCAAGATCAAAATCTTTTGTGTCGTATGTATCGACCATAACAAGCGAGTCTCCCGGCCTAACTCCGGCGTAAAAAGCTGCCGTTCCTTTCACGACATCCTTAATAATAAATCTTCCCTGGGGATCCCTCTGAAATTCCTCAAGCTCAAAACCCAGACAGCTTTTCGAAGGAGCAGGAGGCACAGGCTCTTTATAGTACTCATTCGACTCTTCCGACACTGAATAATCTGGAGCAGTTACCCTGACTGAGATCTTTTTATCTTCCTGACGTATGGTGTATTCAAGCCTGATGTTCTCTTCAAACCCGCTGATCTTGAGAACTGTTACTCCATTTCTGTCGTCAAGAAAGGTTTTTTTGCCTTCGCCCTCCCAAAATTTCACGAGCTTTTCCACAGCTTCCGGGACACCTGTTTCAAAAATAAGTCCGGCGGCACGCTCCATCTCTTTTTTGGAGCTCTCTTTTGCATGTTCCCTTATATCTTTTACTTTCTGTTCATAGGCAGCCTGCTGCTTTGCAGCTTCATCATCGTCAGGGGCTTTTCCGGCGGCCAGCGTTGCCAGCAGCACTGCAAGACCTGTGGCATCGACCCAGACCTCAGTATGGCTCGAACTGTAGCTATGATGATGGTGTCCGGGAGGCGGTCCGGCATTTGCGCAAGCTTCTTTAACAGGCATAATCAAAAAAATAAGCAGAAAGGCCATCACCCTGACATGCTTTTTCATCTCTATCTTTTCCCTCCTTATAAACCCATTGCTATCGCGCTCTTTTGAAGGTACCGGCTGTATCGTGGAAAAGAGAGATGTTTTCCAGTTCCTGTATGCCGGATCTCGCAATACCGACCATTACATGGCTGTTCATGCTGTCAAAGAGCATCATCTGGTATATTAGTTTTTTTTGTTCCCCTGCAGCATAACCTATAATCTCAAAACCGCTGAGGCCATCGATCGTGACCTCTTTATCGGAGATGATCTTGATTTTTTCTCCTTTTTCTACCATCTGAAACCTTTCTTTCGCATATTCATGCTGTTTATCAACTGCAACTAATGTGCCCGAAAGGCTTGAGACCACAAATAAAGAACCATCTTCTTTCCTTGTTGGGAGGATACCATCTTTTGTATATACAACTGTACCTTCAAGCAAAGCGGCTAACTTGAGGGGGGTTCCGTGTACATCTACGCTGCCGAGCGGTATTCCCATCGAAGACTGATTTTCAGAGTTTTCCCAATACGCGCTTTTTATCGCTGCCAGAACATCTTCTCCCCGTTTTTGGTCTTGGGCGGGATAAATGCCGTTTATAAGCCAGCATTCTTCCCCTCTGTCAACTATCAGAGTCCATTTACCAACCATTTTTGAAGCTGTTTTCTGGAAGATTTTCATCAGCATGGCAGATGATCCATTCCATATAAATTCATTTTTCATCTTCAGTCCCATGGAGGCTTTCTTCAGGTTTTCTTCATTGAATTCTTTCTGAAGATCTGAGTATGGCAAACGTATGACAGAAGCTTCAAATGAGACCCTTTTGGTTTTATCAACACATCCGGACTCTGTTTTTACAAAGCTATACCCTTCCGGCAATACGAGATAAACCGGCAAGGTGAAGACAGACCTGTGCTGAGAAGTTTTTGTGGGCTTTAGTTCTTTGAGACCTTCAGCAACAGCACTGTCTGCAATAAAAAAGAAGAACAGGAGAAAAGACAGTAAGGTCGCTGTTTTCTGCAAGATTTTCATCATTATTCAGTTACTGTATCCTCTGACTTATGGATGTTTTCATCCCCATCTTTTGCTTCTGGCTGATTTTCTGACAAAGTATCGCCTGCAGCTTCTTCATTGCCAGTCTTTATCGGGTCATCCTGTGTAATACCCGGGATATCAGGCAGGCCAGGCGCGACCTTTTTCAGCAGATCCCTGAAAAATCCTTTTATCTTGCCGGAAGAAAGATTTTCTGCAAGAGTCTCGGCACCTGACAATGCGTTCTCCGTGCCTATTGCTCTAAGCGCCTGCACTTCTTTTTCCGCAGCGCCGTAGTTCTTTGCTCTTATATAGAGCAGACCCAGCTTATATCTGGCTTCCACGTTATCTGGCTCCAGTTTTACAAGTTTTTCATAATATTTAGCTGCAGTTTCGTAGTCTTCCATCCCCAGGCTGGATTCAGCAAGTCCCTTCACTACCCTGGATCCCGGCCTAAGACTAAATTTTTCAGCCTTCCTGAAGATTTGTGCCGCCCCATAGTAGTCACCTGAACGAAGAAGGGCCTCTGGTTTTACTATGTTCTTCTCCCGCATGGTCGCAAGAGCAAGAAACGCCGTCGCAGAAAGAAGTATTATCACCAGCACTATGACAAGACCTGAAAAAAAACCTCCTCTTTGCCTATTCATAACTTGTCCCTCCAATCGATTAAAGAATCGGCAGTTGCAGCCGGACTGTTCAGAAAGCGTTTTTAGATCCTTCTTATGACAGATTAGGAGTCCAGTTGTATTTTATCAGTTTCATAAATTCACCGGAACGCTCTATCAAATGTATTCCACAGAAATCCATCGGGTAATAAAAGATGTCATTCAGTTTAAAGCAGAAATAATTGCACATCAGAGTCCATATCACTCCGCCATGAGCAAAGATCAGTATATTGCCTGAAGGGTTATTGTCGAGAATCTCCTTAAAGGCAGGTACAGTTCTTTTCTGAAGGTCCTTGAAGCTCTCACCTCCGGGAGGTCTGACAGAATCAAAGGAGGCGCCTCTTTTTTCATAAATATCGTTCCATTCGGACCTTACCTCGTCGAAAGTCCTGCCCTCCCACTCTCCAAGATGTATTTCGCGAAGACCGCTTACCTGTTTTATATTGCATGCTTTTCCTGAAAGGGCAATTTCTGCGGTATCAACTGATCTTTTTAAGTCACTTGAAAAAACAGCGTTTGCATTGATGTTTTTCAGACCATCGGACAGATTCTTCGCCGTCATGATCCCCTCTTTAGAAAGCGGATAATCTGTCGATCCATAATAAATCTTTCCCTCATAGGGAAGTTCCGGTTTGGCATGGCGAATCAGATATATTTTCTGTTTTTCAATATTATTCAAAAGCTGCAACTCCCGACATCCTGAAAAGAGCGAACAGACCCTTCTCATTCATAAAATTGTCTGCATTAATTTTTACCCCGATACCCCGAATTTTCGATTTCAGAGTCTTTAGGTCATCTTCTCATAAATTCTCAATTTCAGATTATTTCTTCGTCAGATTTATTCCACGGAGGCGATACTATACAGAGAAATTCCAGGGTCCCGTCTCCGTCGTTTACAGCATACTGTTCTGCCGAAGGAGCTACCAGAACAGCTTTTCCTTTTTTCAGAGCTACAGGGTTTCCGTTTATAAAAAGAGTCCCGGTCCCCTCAATTATCCAATAGACTTCAGAAGATGTCTTCAGCCTGTGCGGCACAGTGTGTCCGCGTGGGAGGATCTCCGCATGGGATAATGAATAATCACTGAAAGGAAGTTTTTCATTTCTTGGATGCAGTACTTCCGCAAGTGAGCAAAGATCCCCGGCAGTAAAATGTTCAAGTTTACCTGCATCCTTTACTATAATATCCTGCTCCATTTCCAGTCCTCCCTTCATGGATACCATTATACAGAGAGTTCCGTATTTTATCGGAACAATGAAAAAAACAATAAGACAGCCCTGTATTTTAAAGGAGCTGCCCTATTGTACTTAATTACACGATAAATATGCCCTTGTTGAAGTTACATCATCATTTTGCTGTATCCTTTCGGTATCTTGAAAAGATTTTCATCGACTCTGTTTCCATATTCAATTATCTCCATCAGAGTATCGGCAGTCCGCCAGTATTTCCATTTGTCCGTACCTTCTTCGAAGTAATACGTCTGGGAAATGTTTCCGTCAACAGTGATCTTCTCGTAGTCATATGTCCTGCCTGCGATTTTCTCTTTCCCTGAAGACTTTACCATTTTTACCTTCTCAGCTTCTGATAAATCGCTGCCATCGTTTAGATTAGGTCCTTCATAAGATTCATTCGGCATTTTCATATACATTTGTTCGTCATGAAGCAGAATTACCGTGGATCTCGCCTCAGTGTCGGTAATAGTGCTTATATGTTTTGAATCACTGAAAATATCCACATATGTATTTTTACCTTTTATTGCCATCGTGGTCACGACATTTTCCTTCCCGTCGCCAGTATCAGCTGAGGATCTGAATTTCAAATATATTGCCTGTTTAGAAGGATTCAGGTTTTCGCCCCATATTTTCATAGCTCTTTCTCCGGGACTGAAAGCAGCATCTCCGGCTCTGGCGTAAAGCATACAAATCACTGCAGCTGCTATTATAAAAACAAGATTTTTTAAAACAGTATATCTTTTTCCCATGAGCGATCCCTCCTGACAGTTTTTACATAGAACCAGAAAAAAGAGCCTTTGCTTTTGATAATACCACGCCAAATTCACACAAGGTTGCCGCCGAGCTTATGCGAATGGGCGCAGATGTAAAAACAGCAAAATATTATCTTTTTAAACGCAATACAAAAGCGCGAATAAAACTTTTGGCACGTGCTTACGAATCGTTCAGGTATTTTAAAG
>JAQVPO010000054.1 GCA_028702015.1 Synergistaceae bacterium
TGCCTATAGTGCCGACAAGGTCGTCATGATCCGTAGGAGTCTTTGCCGAACCTGCGACAGAAGCATCAGAGAGGCGCAGGAACACCAGATCAGTGAATGTTCCACCCGCATCTATGCCAAGTATTCCGTCTCTTTCCATTTCAGATACCAGATCCATTTCTTTGTTGGTTTCGTCTCTATCCGTTCAGAAAATCACAACGTGATATTTCTTTCAACAAGTGTTTTTTCAAGTTTACGCATTTTTGTAATAGACTTGTCTTTATTAACAGCACCTGTTTCTATTACTATAGCTTCAACAGCTGTTATTGCAGAAGCTATTGAGTAGTGGTCTTCCGTCTGTTCAACACAAAGCAATATGTCAGCATATCGTGCTACCGGACATAACTGACTGTTTGTAAGTACTATCGTCTTGATTGAATTGTTTTGTCCATATTCCGCAGCCTTGATCGACGTTACCGCATAATGAGGACCTCCCATAGATACGACTGCGATAACATCATTAACGCCCATACCGCTCAACATATCGTACATTTCATCCTCTCCGTAGCTGATTATAAAAACATTATCCATCATCTGACTCAGCATGGAATGGAGATATATTCCCACCGCACGGGAAGACCGAACTGCGACTATGTAGACTTTCTCGGCATTACTGAACGTCTGCGCTGCCAAGCTGACAGACTCTGCAAGATTGTTGGTGACGGAGGAAGTAATAGCAGAGATATTGTCTCTCGCGACCCAAGTCAACACATGGGAATCGGGTCTCTCTTTTTCCAACGATTTTTCAACATTCCACCAAAGCGGTATTTTGTCGTCTATTATGTAACTTTGAATTCTTCCTATCATATCGCGATAGCTTTCAAAGCCCAATGATTTTACTGTCCTTACTACGGTCGCAGGGCTTATGTTGCTGTTCCTGGCAAGTTCTTCGACAGTCCAGAAAGCTATTTTCTTGTGGTTACTGATAATATAGCTGCACAGCTCTTTCTGCCTTGGACTTAGTTTCATCCCTTCGTTCCTGAAAACAGAGAAGAAGTCATTTTCCCTTTTGTTTCCTCCTGAGAACTGATCTTCATTATTCATTGTCTCACATCTTTTCGGCACAGAATGTATTTTCTTCAGTCACTGTTTTTTTTAGTTATTACTACCTCTCCTGTAGTGCCGTTGATCTCCAGCCAGTCTCCTGTTGAAATCACTTTGATTGGGTCCACTTCAGTAAAATCAACTACTGCCGGCATATTCATGCTTGCAATCGCGACACCTAGGCGAGCATCTATTTTTGTGGAGACCCATCCCGCAGGTTTAACACCCGCGATCAATGCTCCCTTAAAATGAGCCGAAAATCCATTTGATCCCTTTGCACAGGGGACGACCAGAATCGCATTTTTGATAGATATACCGTAATTAATGTTGCCCTTTTCATAGACTACTCCGTCGACATCACCCAGGGCTCCTGAATTCCCTGCTATGCTGTCAGGAAATACTATTGCAGGACCCGAGGCTATCCCTTCCAAAGCACCTCTGCCTTTGATGACTATCTTTTCCATCATTCGGCCTCCTCCCATCTGCCCTTAACCGCCGCATCTATGCAACGCCTGATATCTCCGTAATAGACCGGCACTTTTGTCTGGTGTCTTATGCCTACCGCCTGTTTAACTCCGTTCATCACCATTCCGGTCGCATGTTTATGGCTATCTTCCCTCATTACTATAGGACAGCTTCCGGTAAGGACAAAGGCCCCAGAATCCTCGATATCTTTGGCATAACCGTTGACATCCGCCATTGCCTTGGTTGCGTAGTCAGTCCAGACAAGGAGTTCAGTACCCTCTTTTATCTTTTTGCCTTTGATGTATTCGGATATTTCTTTCAGTTCATCGAGGGAAAGATGCGGACAGCCAATGCTTATATAATCTACCGGACCGCTTCCCTCATCGCATATCTTTGACAAAGATTCTGCGATATCACTTTCGGTTATTTCAATTTCGTGCCTGCAGATTTTTCCTCCGGTTGCCATTTCGAGGGTCTGAGCTTCCGGCGTTATACCGACGATGTGACAGAGTTCCGTCGCGCTTGTTACTGATATTGAGGACGAGAACTGGCGCATCCTGTTTATCTCGGGCCTTTTGAAATCTCCGACTACTACCGGCACTACATTTTTAGGTAATTTTCTGCCTATCGTGTAACCAAGAACGTCCCATTCTGAAACGCTTTCAACATCACACTTCACCCTTACAAGGCAGTCAGCATATCTGTTTTCTTTGATATGCATTCCCCACTTGGGTGTCCTTCCCGTTATTGCTGCACATACCGCAGCCTCGACTCCGTCGGAATTGCCATAAGCTCCGAAAAAGGAGTTGCTTATTACGACATTGCTCGATTCAGTTGAGAGGAAATGTTCTCCCATCAGCGGGATCCATCCTACGTAGTAGGGCGTACAGGACTCAACAATCTTGACTCCCATCTTTCTGGCAGCTTCTGTATAGGCCTTGTTTTTGTCGCTGTACTCCTTTGACAGGTGGGTCTTGTCACAATTCCACATGTCACAGCTGCCAGCACAGGTCTGTACCTTGCACTCTGGGGCCATCTCCCCCAACTCGATCTCCTCATCGGAACAAAGATAAAACTCTGAAAAGATTTTTTTATACTCTTCGCCATGCTTATAGCAGTCCAGATAATGCTGGGCGCCTATAAACAATGTAGTTCTTGAAACTTGGCAAAATTCTTCGGCACCGAGGACTTTAGCATAGCGGACATTGAATTCCATCGCTTTCTGCTTGAACTTTCCCATTTTGCCGTCAAGCATTGCCTTTTCATGATCTGTCAACTTCAACATCTGACCACTCCTCTGCGGGTTCTCTCATTGTGTTCTGTTATTTTGTTCATCCATAGCATCAAAGTAACGAAAATAATTATTGCTGTTCCTAACACAGACTGGTCATTAAAACTTTCTTTCCCAAATGTGACACCAAGAAAGAGTGCGACTAGCGGATTAACGAAAGAAATACTTCCCAGTCTGCTTGGAGGTTCAACTACTGCCAACCAGCTGTATGAGCAAAATGCGAGTATCGATCCCATGAAAATAAGATAAAAAATGCCTCCATAAGCTGTTAATGGGATAGACATTAACGAAGGCATCCTTTCTCCTATCGCCGTACCGGCCGTGATCTGAACTGGTGAGCTAATAAGCATCGCGATTCCCGAAGAATAGAGATTTGAGGACGGTTTAGGTGAAATTTTGATCAGCATACTTCCTATAGCCCATGAAAAGGAGCCGAGCATAAGGATAGATACAGCTAAAGGGCTGATCATAAATTTTATCCCCGATAGATCTCTTGAAAATATTATTAAAATAACCCCTATGATCCCTGCAGTAACACAAACGTAATTGACTAAAGTTTGCTTTTCCTGATGGAAATACACTCTGTCAAGAATTATCATCATTAAAGGTATTACAGATTGGATTACCACAACAATAGAAGAAGGTACGTACCTGCATGCCCAGGATGTGCTGGAATTCGAGATAGACAGAAGAAAAATTGCCATTATAAAAGTATTGATCCATTCCTTCCCCTTTGGCAGGGGGTAACGCCTGAAAGCACACCAGCAGACAATGATCATACCGGCTCCAAAATATCTTAACGACGATGAATGCAGCGGCGGAATATGCTTCACTACTATTGAAATTGCAAAAGCTGTTGATCCCCAGATAAAATATGTAGCCAGATATGCCATAATAAGTTTTATATTTTCTCTTTCTTCAGTTATCTGAGGCACGTCGATCCACCTGCGATCCTATCTGTCGATTCTTTCCAGAAGTTCTATTGCCTTCTCATGTGAGTTATCAATTTCCAAGGTTTTCAATAAAGCCTGTTTCGCATCAGTATTTGATCCCGCTCCCGCAAGGGCTAAGCCTAAATAAAACCAGTAATTGGGATCATTTTTTAGTTCTCCGCTTAAATCTTCGAGTTGTTTTACAGCACTTCTATAATTTTTTTCAGCAATATATTTCTGTCCTTTAACAAATCTGTTAAGAGCGATTTTAATTTTTATTTTGCCCCACCCATATATAAATACTGCCATTATGAATAAACATAGCAGGAGGTCTATCCCCTCTGAAATATTCATAAAATCATCACCCTGTTTCAATAAGGGCCCGGCTGATAATTCTTGCTACCGGGCCCCGTTGGTTTTTTATTTAATTAACGATCTTCTAAGCAACTTTTTCTTCCATATTGAATTCTTTTATTACTTCGGCCTCTCCTTCACGCAGCGCATCTGCAGGAATGTCCGCGTGCCACCCGTTCAACATTCTGGTAAGAACTATGCAGGCTATCGCAGATCCGGTAAGTATAAGCGCAGGTGTCAATATTACCCCGTTTGCCACAAGGCTGGGAACTATTGTAATGATCGCGATCTCAAAAAATGAGATGAATACATAAGCAAGACCATAATCCTCAAGAGTCTTAGTCTTGAATTCAGGATCAACAACTCTGAGCAAAGTAACTCCCATTGCTACAACGCCGGTATTCCATCCATAAACAAAGATACTGCGCTCAAACCAGAAGTTGTGGAATACCCTGCGTCCCAGGAAAAGAGCGAAAGATACGCAAAGGAACACACCAAAGGCGAAAAGCAACAACATTGGCATCGCATACTTGACAACAACAGAGATTTGAATACTTGCGACACCAAATGCAACAAGATAATCGGTGACCCATGATCCTATCCTGTTCATCACATGTTTGTCGACATAATGGCCCAAACGCATTCCGTCAAGTATTTTTTGGATCAGAACACCAGCAAGCATTGAAAGGCACATCATTGGTATCTCGTATTTCCCCGGCATAACTGTTTTTGTCAAAGTATAAACATAATAACCTAATGCAAAAGCAGCCATTGTGAGAGCAAAGTGCCAGGTGAAGGGGTCAAGTGCAATAGGATTTACTGTTTCTTTACCCATTGACACTCTTTCTTTTTCAGGGACAAATCCTGTCAACATGCTCTCAGGAAGACTCGCAACATCTTTTACAAGTCTTGTCCAGCCTCTGCGTGTCGCAATGTTGATCAAGATCATCCCGCCGATGACCCCAGAGAGAAGCCCAACTGTTGCGGATGTATAACCGACTGTCAAAGCCTCTTCCCATCCATAATTCTGAAGTGTTTTGCCAATAGCGGTAGCGTAGCCGTGTCCCCCAACAAATCCTGCTGGAAGCATCAGGGCAAATCCTTGATGGATCTCCGGGAAAAGAGGTGCTAGTACGAAAAGTCCGAAAAGAAGGGCTATGCCAAACTGCCAAAATTCACTGCCTAGATTGTAGAAAAATGTATCACCAATATCCTTTACCATTTTGCCAAAGGGTACTTTTTTGGCATTCTCTTCTTTGCCAAGAAAAAGTGTAGCAAAAAGCACGACAACAAGAAGATAAGGGTAAGATGACATGTACGGAGATCCGTTTTCTCTTACTGCAAAAGGCAGGATATCAAGGAACTGCCATCCGCAAAAAAGAGCTATAAATCCTGCAATCAGGGAAGACGGCATGTAAATATACTGCAGCAATTTGACCTTAGAACGGATAAGATGAGCAAAAATTAAAATGATCGACATTAAACCAAAATCCATAAGCATTTCATACGGTCCAAACATACAATTTCCCTCCTGTTATTTCATAATTTATTATTGCTTTATAAATAACTGTCTGCCGTAAGAAAATATTTATTTTACGGCAAACAATGATCCATTATTCTCCGTATACTTTCCCTGTTTCGGTCAGCATTTCCGGAATTTCTCTGCGTATCTGAGAATCTATCTCAGGATCGACAGCAAGCGGTTTATGATTCTCAAGATAATTTATTGCCAACAGCCTGGCACGTTCCTCAGCATTGAGTTTTCCTTCTGCTTCCCAGACCATTCTTGGTTTTCGGTCAGCAAGGACAGGATAGAAGAACTCATCTCTCATATGTGCAGTCGTATGTTCATCTCCCAGATAATTACCTCCGGGGCCAACTCTCTTTATACAGTCAAGAGCTAGCTTGTCCGGATCGATCTCTATCCCGGCAAGAACCCTTCTTGCCATGCCAGCGATATCGTTGTCAATGACATACGTCTGAAGCGAGATCGTGAGTCCACTTTCAAGAAGTCCGGCTGCGTCATGGATATAGTTGGCGCCAGCCATTGCTGAAAGTAAAACGTTTATTGCTGGTTCGTATGCAGACTGGGCATCGGGAACCTTAGATTCACTAGGACCTGCGGTATTGTAGATCGGCAGGTTATAGCGCCTTGCCACCTGTGCAGCAGCAGCATTCATCATACCCATTTCGACCGATCCGAAGCAAAATGCCCCTGTACGAAGGTCTGTTGTAGTGGGTACTACTGAGTACAATGTTGGGTGTCCGGGATTCAGGAGCTGAGTCGTTATTATGCCCGAAAGCGCTTCAACATTCATCTGGACCAGTGTTCCTGCCAGTGTGCCAGGGGATGTCGAACCTGCCATAGGAGCACATGGTGTTGCAAGAGGAATACCCATCAAACATGCGGTTTCCATAAGTGCAGTGTAGTCCTTGTCTAGAAGGAGGGGGCTCATTATGCAGGTAATCATCGACATGAAGGGACGTGCCTTAAACGCATCTTTTGATCCTGCTATAAGTTCAGCCATCCTGGCAAGCTTACGTATTCCGTCAACGGTGTAAACTCCGCCCATTACATGCTTAGATGTATTGTTGATCGCGGCGTAAAAACGGTTTACATCAACGACCGGCTTCTGCAACTCGCATGGGAAACATGTTATTACAAAAAATTCTATGTCATCGCATGCGTCAACTACCCTCGCTGCAGCTGCCACGTCTCTGATGTTGCTTGAACGACGTTCCCCTGTGTGTATATCAAGGATGTTCAGTGCCGTACCGCCTGTTCCCATGTGCGTACGAGTCCCCGAAAGGATAAGGTCGTACTTGGGGTCACGGCCGCAAAGAGTTATCTCTTTAGGAGCCATCTCGACACATTTCATTACCAGGTTGCGGTCGATTTTGGCGATCATATTTTTTTCGTCTACTTCGGCTCCGGCCTTTTTCCAAAGATCCAGTACGGGTTTGTAGGCTATCTTTACTCCAACCTGTTCAAAAACCTCCATACTGGTATTATGGATATGGGAGATGCCTTCTTCCGTCAGAGGTTTGTAAAAACCTCCGTTAAGTACCTTTCTCTCTTTTGCAACTCTTTTACGCGCCATTGTTATACCTCCCTGCTATGCCATTCCTAAAAGCTGTTTAGCTATGACGACGGCTTCACTTGCATCGGCAGAATAATGACCGCCGATTTTTTCTGCGTACATAGGTGATGTAGGCGCCCCGCCTATCATTACCTTTATCTCTTCGAGAAGACCTTCTTCTCTGAGCATTTCAACAACATCTTTCATGTTTGCCATGGTAGTAGTGAGCATTGCTGACATGCCGAGGATGTTGGGCTTAAGCTCCTTTACCTTTTCAATTATCTCTTTGGCAGGTTTATCCACTCCGATGTTGATAACTTCAAAGCCAGCCCCTTCAAGCATCATTCCCACGAGCTTGATACCTATATCGTGAAGGTCGCCTTCAACGGTGACTGTTACGATCCTTCCTGCAGCCTTTACACCTGCTTCTACAAGGGCAGGCCTGATAATATCTATGCCTGCCTGGAGGGCCTTTGCAGAAACAAGGACTTCTGGTACAAACATCTCTCCGTCTTTGAAAAGTGCTCCAACTTCGTTCATTCCGGCAATGAGAGCATCATTGAGGATCTCACCGACCGGTATTTCTTTTGAAACGGCTTCATTGACCAGTGAAACGACCTGGGATGTAGCTCCATCTATTACAGCTTCCGCGATTTGTTCAAACAATTTTTCCTTCATGTTTTATCTCCCCTCAGACCTTAAATTTAATATTTCCTATCTCCAGTACGCTTCATCAAAGAAGCAGTACTCAGTTCCGAGTCCCTTTGCGACTGCCTGGTCATAGAGCGTCTTGCCCCATGCGAGGTCATGCAAGGGCATGCCGCCTGTCACAAACATAATGATCTCATCGTCGCTCTTGCGTCCGGGTTCTTCACCGTTAACGATCGGTCCAAGGTTGCGGATCTTAGTCTTGTCGTATTTGCCTGCCTCGATCGCCTTAAGGAGGTGGAATGTTGGTGCCACGACTCCGACTGCATCAAGTCC
>JAQVPO010000055.1:0-4223 GCA_028702015.1 Synergistaceae bacterium
TCTCATCTGAATCCAAGCAATGACACCAGCAATCAGTCCCGTTGTTATGGAAAGCATTACGACTTTAGGAAACAGGGCTTCAACAGTAATACCTGCTGCAACACTGGAAAGTTTTAATGCTCCCTGAATTACGAGATCTCCTGACAGGCCCATTCCATGTCCGAAAATATTAAAAACTACACCCACAGCAAGCGGCGTCAAACCCGCTCTTATGCATATTGGAAAAAGTAATGTGCCGACTAATGCTGTTGCAGGTGTCGGCCAAAACAGAGAGGCGGTTACATAGGCAATTACACCCAGCAGACAAAAGGCCTGGTTAGGACCATTGATAAGCTTTTTCAGCGGAAGAAACATAAGCTGGTCTGCCCCCATCTTACTCAAAGAACGTAGCATTGCGACCATTAAAGAAATTACTAGCATGATACTGAAAAGATCTGTTCCCGCGACTAGAAGGCTTGTGAACAAAATTTGCGTTGTCTTGATCAACGAACCGGAATAGATACCCCCAACCAAGAGTATCCCTATTATTGATAAAATAACAATATCCTTGCGGCAGAGCATAAATATTATCGCTAATATCACGATAGCAATATATACAAAATGTATTAAGGTAAGCTCTGGAACCATTAACAACCTCTCCTTTATTAAAATCTATGGAGGACAATTAAAAAATTTGGAATAGCATGTCTATTACTGGTTCTAAATCTTATTAACAGATTTTTTTATCAAGGAATTTCGTCAGCCCCAGTTTTTCAACTTTAGCAGCAATTTCATTAGCATCCGTAAGATACAGGTTAAGATCTTTCATGCGTTCAAAATAAACGGAACCTGAGAAGGTATACTTTGTCCCGCGGCATTCATCCTTTTTCATCTCATCAGTTACATGGTTCACAAAATCTCCAACTGCAAGTTCATCCGCAAAATTCACAAGACCAAGGCCTTTTGCCTGGCGAACAGCATTGTGACCGGCAAGAGAACCTGTAACGACAGCCTCTGTGTGTCCGACCATTGCTCCTGCGCGTTCCCCTGCGCAAAATAGGTTGTTTACTGTTCCCTGCGCCTGCAAAGCATAATTGCAATTTGCAAACTGAAAATAGCGCATAGAGTTCCCATTTCCGCCTGCAAGCGGATCTTCGTAACGGGCTCTTTCAAAACCAGGGATCATGCGAAGCTTTTCGAGAGGGAAGTATGGACTCATTAACTTTGCCGGACCGGTATCAAGTAGAATTATATTCTCAGCAAACTCCTTCAGTGCATATTGCTGACATGCCTTCATCCCAAGCTTCTCGCCCATATTTGCTTCCGCAGGAATGGGAACGACACACACTCCTTTTTCATTAAGCTCTTTTTGTATATCAGGAGAAAGAGATTCTTTAAATAATTTGCATGAACCGCTCATTGCACCAAGTGAACCATCTTTTTTCCTGCCGTTCCATTCTTCAATTCCTGCCAGTGCTGTAAGGCTGATACGCGGCGCAAAACTATGGCAGCGAAGGATACACATTGCACATCCGTTTCCGTATTTGATGCAATTTGCAGGAACAGCCGATGTTCCGGACGCATCAACAAATGCATCCGCCTCATAAATTTTGCCTTCGCGGGTTATTGCTGAAACAATTTCCCCGTTTTTTTTCTCAATTTTTACTGCCGGAGATTTCATTAACACCTCTATCCCCATAGATATAAGATATTTTTTAACAGCAGGTTCAATTTTATAAACATCATACAAGCTTGAATGTGCATGCCCTGGGAATGCAATATTTTTATGGCGGGCACATTCGTCCATTATGTTGAAAAGATCACCGCATCCAAGTGCTATAAGTTCTTCCGTTGCCGTTTGACGGCCATTATTACGGTAAATACCGCCAACAAGACCTGTCCCTAGAAGCATGTCCGTTCGTTCCAGAAGGATCACTTCTGCTCCGGCTTTTTTTGCTGCTATCGCAGCTGCACAACCACCCCAGCCGCCACCACTTATTAATATTTTAATTTTGCTCAAAAATATCCCTCCCTACAGATGTTAATCATCATTGAAGATTGACTGCCGCTATTATAATTGTTAGAATATTTAATGTCAACTCACTGCACAGTACATAAAAATGCAGATTTTATCAGTAATTAGCCAATAGTTGTCAAAATAATGGATTGACGTCTGCAGTTAATTTTGATATTTTAATAGGAGTAGATAAATCATTTATGATGAATGATTTTCGCAGTTAGAAGGGAGAATGCTGCATGAACACCAGCAGAGCAATTCTAGAAATTTTAAAGGGATATAAAGTAAAAGATATTTTTGGTCTGCCCGGAGAGACAACACTGAGTCTCTACCGCGCATGGAAGGATTATCCTGAGATTAAATACCATATGTGCCGTGATGAGCGCAGTTCAGTATTCATGGCTGATGCATATGCAAAGGCATCGGGACGTGTAGGCATATGTGAAGGTCCGAGTGTCGGATGTACGCATATGGTCCCTGGCGTCACGGAGGCTTTTCAATCATGTGTACCGCTTATCTGCATAACCTCTGATATACCGCTTAAATTCGGGACCAAAAACATGCTGACGGGCTGTGATCAGACAGCGCTGTTTAAGAGTATTACTAAGGACAGCTACACTGTCAATAAGCCCGAGGAGCTCCCGCACTTATTCAGACGTGCATTTAGGACTGCCACAACAGGAAAACCTGGTCCAGTGCATATTAGAATACCAAGTGATATCTTTGAAGGGGAAGTCCCGGACTGTGAAATTTACGCACAGCCCCGATATGCAAAATTTCCCGGCTGCCGTAATGCCGCCGCAAAAGAAGATATTATGGTCGCTGCAGAACACATAGCTGCTTCCGAACGCCCGGTCATGATATGCGGACAGGGAGTAGTGCATTCCGGCGCCTGGTTCGAGGTACAGGAAATTGCTGAAAAACAGAATATGCCTATGGGCACCAGTATTAATGCAAAGGGCGCAATCCCGGAAAACCATTCTCTGGCACTTGGCGTAGTTGGTGCACGCGGAGGCCGCAGATGGGGAAACGAAATGATTTTGGAGGCAGATCTGGTTCTTTTTGTTGGATCAAGCACAGATTCAGCCGGCACAGATGGATGGAAAATACCGAACCCCAAGTCAGGCCAGATTTTTATCCAGATCGACGTATCGGAACGTGAACTTGGCAATAATTATAATGCCCTGCCGCTTTTTGGCGATGCACGAGAAACGCTTAAAGAGCTTATCACTGCACTTAAGGGCAAAAAGACACCAAATCGAAAAGACTGGGCAGCAAAGGTACATGAAGGAAGAGCCGCCCATGAAAAAATGCTCCTGTCTCTTATCTCAAAAGAAGGGGACAGCATACACCCGCTTTCTCTTGTTCGCACAATAGAAGAGGTCGTGCCGGACAATACATTTTTTGCCGTTGACCCCGGAATTTCTGCAGTTTATTCTGCTGGTTTCATGCGTCTTGAAAAAGCAGGACGCCGTTCTGCGTATAACTTTTCAATGGGGGCACTGGGCTATGCTATACCAGCTGCAATCGGTGCAAGATTCGGAGTTTCAGAAGATTATCCCGTAATTGGTCTTGTTGGCGACGGAAGCTTTGGATTCTGTGCAGGAGAGCTTGAGACATCCGTCCGTCTTGGTCTAAAAATTGTTTATATTCTATTCAATAACCAGGCATTTGGCTGGATAAGAGGGACTGAACATGTTGAGACAGGAAGGGAGATTGAGCCCTGGTATTCACAGTTTACAGATTTTTCTAAAGTTGACTATGTTAAATTTGCAGAATCTCTCGGGCTTAGAAGTTTTCGAGCAGAAAAAATTTCTGAATTTGAGAAGACACTAAAGCTATGTTTGCAGGAAAATGGTCCGTGCTTTATAGATGTGCCTATTATGACAGAAGATAGACAGCTTCCTCCTGTTCCTGGCTGGGCAGCCTCAAATATAGCAAAACCGGATGAAATGATTTACTGAGATCTGCTGTTCAGGGAGTCAGCCGGGGTTATCCGGCGGACTCCCTCTCTTTAATTTTCTTTCTGAAAATACTCAGCGGTCATTGCATATTACAGCCGCAAATCTCTATTTTTTTGCTACTCGCTTTAAAAACTGTTTTTTACTAACTATTTTCAACGGCAGTTCGGAAAGATGAATCCATTCACATTTTTGTTCCACCTACTATTTTTGAATCAGGATATTATCAATGTCACTGCAGGTCTGCCTTATTTGATCATACTTTA
>JAQVPO010000055.1:4233-8074 GCA_028702015.1 Synergistaceae bacterium
AAAATAAATTATACAAATTCTTAGCAAAATATTTACGGTTGAATCCATAAAGAACTCTTCAGTTTAGTTTTCTATCTCACAACCTTCTTTTAAAACCCCCGATTTAATTTCATATTTTCCACTTAAGCATCTTAAATATTGCTAATACCACATTTAATATGTTTTACGTCAAATAAATATTACTAAATTTTATGTTTTTAAATTAAGACAATTAATGTTATCTCCCTAAGCTGATAGTCTCATAATAAGGTCTGTTTTTTCCTGTAAAAATTATAAAAACTTCTTGACTCGCTAGCCAGAAAAGGATATCATGCGTGCGACATATAAATGCAACTTAGTTGCATCTAGAAGATATTGAGGAGGTATTTACATGAGCAACGCACTTTTTAGTTATGAAAAGCCGGTCAATGATCTGTCTAGGGATTATGCTCCTGGGTCAATGGATAGAAAACGTCTAAAAGAAGCCATCGATGAAATATGTTCCAGAGTCGCAGAGATCCCTCTCATAATAGGGGGTAAAGAAATATTTACCGGCAATACCGGCAATATTGTAATGCCCCATGATCACAGACACCGGCTGGCAGTCTATCACAAAGCCGGAAGTTCAGAAATGAAGGAAGCAATCAAGGCAGCTCTCGATGCTCACAGTAAATGGGCTGGCATGTCTTACACAGACAGGGCTGCAATTATTATGAGAATAGCGGAGCTTATAAAGACAAAATACCGTTACATACTGAACGCGGCTACTATGATGGGGCAGAGTAAGAACGTCTGGCAGGCTGAAATAGAATCAGCAAGCGAGACTATTGATTATTTTCACTACGGCGTGCACTACATGAGCGAGATTTACAAAAGCCAGCCTGCATCAGAAAACGGAGCGATCAACTGTATTGAATACAGACCTCTTGAAGGTTTCGTTTACGCAGTGTCACCTTTCAACTTTACCGCACTCGCAGCCAATCTTCCTATGGCCCCAGTGCTTATGGGGAATACCGTAGTATGGAAGCCGGCGACCACATCACTTCTGTCAAGCTATTATCTGATGAAGATCTATGCTGAGGCAGGACTGCCCGCGGGGGTTTTAAACTTCATGCCGGGGCCTGGATCTGTGGGCAGCAAGGTAGTTCTGGCGCACAAAGACCTCGCAGGTGTGCACTTCACAGGTTCAACCAAGGTTTTTAACGGATTGTGGAAGGGGATAGCTGAAAATCTGGATACATACAAGTCATACCCTCGTCTGGTCGGCGAAACAGGGGGCAAAAATTTTGTTTTTATGCACAGCTCAGCGGATGCGACAGAAACGGTGACCGCTATGGTAAGAGGAGCCTTTGAATATCAAGGACAGAAATGTTCTGCGACATCGCGATGCTATATCCCGGCAAGCCGATGGGACGAAGTAAAAATTGAGCTGGACAGAATGATGACATCAATAAAGACAGGAGATCCGCGCGATTTTCGTAATTTTGTAAATGCAGTCATTGATGAGGATTCTTTTGACAACTGCATGAAATACATAGCTTACGCAAAAAACTCACCTGAAGCAGAAATAATTTTCGGCGGTTCGGGAGATAAAAGTGTAGGATATTTTGTAGAACCTACAGTAATTAAGACTCTCAATCCGCACTTCCTCACAATGGAAGAGGAAATATTCGGTCCCATATTGACTCTCTTCGTCTACAGTGATGATAAATTTGAAGAAATGATGGATATATGTGATAACACCTCTCCATATGCATTGACAGGAAGTTTTTTCGCAAAGGATCGTACCGCGATAAGAAAAGCTCATGAAAAGCTGAAATATGCGGCGGGGAATTTCTACATAAACGACAAAAGCACGGGAGCATGTATAGGTCTGCAGCCATTCGGCGGCGGACGCAATTCGGGAACCAATGACAAGGCAGGCAGCCAGCTGAACCTCTTAAAATGGGTTTCTCCAAGAACTGTAAAAGAGCTTCTTATCCCGCCGCGCTGGTATGCATATCCTTTTATGGAAGACGAATAGACCCCGACAAACCTCTCTCCCTTCTCCCCCGGCGCTGTCTGCAGTCAGATGGCGTCTATGATAAAGGCGCGGCAAAGAAGATATCTTTGCCGCGCCTTTATTGATCTGAACATATAGTTTTATCTGACTCCTAGAGTCGTGCTTGAAAATCATATCGCTGTCCGGAAGAGAAGATCCTGGAAAACTGATCAACTTTGAAATTTTTCTTATTTTCTGCAGTAGACAGTGTCTATGAGTGTCCCATCCCGGTATTCGACAACAGCAGCAACTTTATCATAATTAAATTCAACGGGCTTCGGGATCCCTGTAAGTTTTTCGACTTCTTTTTTCAATAGTGCGATATCAACTATGGGAAGTCCTGCTTTTAAAGCAGATTTCAGAAGATCTTCCCTTGCAGGGTTAATGCAGATTCCCCGCTCTGTTACTATAGCATCCACTGTCTCTCCCGGAGTCGTTATGGTTGTAACTTTATCCTTTATTGAAGGGACACCGCCTCTGAAGGAAGGCGCGACAACTATAGATATTTTTGCACCGGCAGCAGTATCCTGATGTCCTCCTGAAGCGCCTCTCAGCACGCCGTCGTTGCCAGTCAGGACATTGACATTAAAATCCGTATCGACCTCAAGGGCGGCCAGAATTACGCAGTCAAGATTATGCACAAGGCATCCTGCATTAAAGGGGCTTGCATACCATGACGCATCTATCTCTATATGAGACGGGTTCTCCTGCATCGATCTGGTAACGGCAGAATCAAAGCTCTGGACATCAAAAACTGTACTGAAGAGCCCCTCTTCGAGCATGCTAGCCATATATCCTCCGACTCCTCCGAGCCCGAAGCTCCCGCATATACCCTTTTCTTTCATATATTCCCCCAGATATTTAGCAACAGCAAGGCTTGCCCCGCCGACACCCATCTGGAAGGAAAAACCGGGTTCTACTATCCCGGAAGCCTTCATAAGCCGGAAGGAATCGTTCGCAATCCTGAGATCAACGGGATTTCTTGTTATTCTGGCCGCCCCTGTAGCAATTTTTTTAGGGTCTCCGAGGCTGTCAACATTAACTATGCTGTCAACAAAGTGCTGCGGGATCGATATTTTAGGGTGAAGAGGGTATTCAACAAGGTTATCAGTAATTGCGACTACATATCGCGCGTATTTGGAGTCGGTTATAGCATAGCCAAGAGAACCGCACGCGGAAGGTCCTGTCTGCCCTGTTATATTTCCAAGGCAGTCGCAGGCAGGTGCAGCGAGAAATGCGACATCAATGGATATCGATCCTTCCTCTATCGCCCTTGCTCTGCCTCCGTGGCTGCGGATAATCACAGGAATATTTATTTCCCCGCTGGAGAGGAGCTTGCCAAGTTCACCGCGCACTCCCGAAGTGTAAAGACGTGTTATAAGACCGCTTCTTATATAGTCGGCAATGCAGTCGTGGGCATCAGGAATAGAGCTTGGCGCAAGGGTAAGGTCTTTAAAGCCCATCTTGCTGAGCACTTCAAGGACCATGGGTATTACTGCATCACCATTTCTCAGATGATGGTGGAAGGATATCGTCATCCCGTCCTTAAGTCCTGAGAGCTCTACCGCTTTTTCAATATTCTCAACGACCTTGCTCCTTGTCGGCAAAGGATGACGCAGATGCATCTGTGCGCCTGCGAAAGTGCCGGACTGGCCAAGCATGGCAAACGGCGATTTATAAGGTAAAAAAGATCCTGCCCCCGAAAGATCGAGAGGTACGTTTCTGCCGAGAGAGTTTCGAGTCATGTTCATTACTGGCAGCTCCTTTCAAAACCATAGAGATCGGCAAGCTCCAAAAGATGACGGGCCCTTGTTACAACAG
>JAQVPO010000056.1 GCA_028702015.1 Synergistaceae bacterium
GCGAGAGTCAGCCCCTCTTTCTGACAGCATTTGAATGATCCTCCTGATGCGAGAAATGCTCTCAATTAAGACATTCCCGCTCTCTAAATTTTACTGTCCGGAATCATCATATTTCCCGGACATGTAATTTCAAATTAAAACCTGCCCTCTCTGGATACAATGACCACACTCTGAACTAGTGCCAATGCTATTGCAACAGCCAGAAGCGAACTCCCTCCGTAGCTGAAAAGAGGCAAGGGCAGACCGGTCACAGGCAGCAGGCCCATGCTCATGCCGATGCTTTCGGTAACCTGGAACCATATCCATGCAACGATACCTACTGCAAGGAGCTTTCCTCTGGTATCCCTTGTGTAATATGCGGCATTGAGCATCCTTAAAAGCAACAATGAGAAAAGTGCCAAAACAACTAAACATCCGATAAAGCCAAATTCTTCAGAAAATACGCTGAAGATAAAATCTGTGTGCGGTTCGGGCAAAAAATGGAGTTTGCCCTGTGTACCGTGAAGAAAGCCTTTCCCAAAAAGGCCTCCTGATCCTACCGCTATCCTCGACTGTATTACATTATACCCCGCACCCTGCGGGTCGACAGTTGGATCAAGGAATACCATAAGCCTCATTTTCTGGTACGGTTTAAGAAATATCCAAGCGACAGGAAGCATCGCTAAAATAGATATTACTATGCCGGACAGAAATTTTATTGGAGCCCCTGCCGCTGCCAGCACAGCAAAGAGCATGACGGAGTATACCATTGAGCTCCCCAGGTCTGGCTGAAGAAGTATCAGAACTATCATAAATCCAGCAACCGATATGGCAACAGCAATGCCCTTTATTTCTGTCGGAGGGATCTTGAAACAGATCTGCGCCAGTATAAGTGCAAGTATTACCTTGCCTATCTCAGAGGGCTGTATACGGATAAAACCCAGGTTGAACCAACTCTGAGCTCCCTTTGAAGTATGCCCTATGACCAGGATCAAGAGCAAAACAACTATAGCGGCACAGAACAGCGGCCCCGCCAGATCAAGAAATCTTTGGTAGCCGATCTTCAATATCATCAGGTAAATTACCGCGCTTGTCCCTCCCCATACCAGCTGGCGAACAGTAAATGAAGAGAGCGTGAGCTCTTTATTAGGACTGGCACTGTAGATAGCAGCTATTCCAAAAAGAAAGAGGGCTGCTGTTGCAAAGAGCATGAAAAGATCAATATTTGACCTGATCTCCTTCCAACTGCTGCCTTTCTTTTCAGGCATTCTTTTTTCTTCCCCTTACCGGCCTCTGCGAGCTTTTGATCGGGATATTGGCCACCAGGGCTACTGAGCGGTTTCGCCTCTCCAGATTCATATCTATGCCGTTTTCATCTATATCAAGATACTTTTTTAATAGTTTGACCATGTCTATTTTCAATGCCTCGAGTTTCTCTGGAGCGATATCATTACGATCATGGATAAGAACCAGCTGAAGTCTCTCTTTTGCCGCTTCCTTGCTTTGTCCGCCTGAGAAGAGCTTTGAAAGGAATTCAAACATTATATTAGCCACCTACTTTCCAAAGAGCCTTCGGATGGAAGAGAAAAATCCCTTCTGATTCCCTGAGAGATCCATAAAAGGAACCTCATTGCCGCATATCCTCTTTGCAATGTTCAAAAAAGCCTGGGAAGCTTCTGATCCATTTGAAAATGTAAGTGGCTCACCTTTGTTTGATGATGTAACCACGCTTTCGTCATCAGGTATCGTACCTATCAGATCTACCGCCAGTATATCCAGTACATCCTGTACGGCAAGCATATCCCCTCGTTTTACCATCTGCGGCTTGATCCTGTTTATTATCAGGCTGATAGGAGCTTTTTCCATAGACTCAAGCAGCCCTATGATCCTGTCTGCGTCTCTTACTGCGGAAACTTCCGGGGTTGTCACGACCAGAGCTTCGTCTGCTCCCGCCGAAGCATTTCTGAATCCGGCCTCTATACCTGCCGGGCTGTCTATCAGTACATAATCAAACTCTTTTCTGAGCTGCCTGCAGATTTCTATCATCTGCTCTGATGTGACGGCATCCTTGGTCCTCGACTGTGCCGTCGGGATCATATAGAGGTTGTTTATCCTCTTATCCCTTATCATGGCCTGATTAAGCCTACAGGTGCCTTCTACCACATCCACCAGGGTATATACTATCCTGTTTTCAAGTCCCATTATCACATCGAGATTTCTAAGCCCTACGTCTCCATCGACCGCAACAACCTTATACCCTTCGTTAGCGAGCGCAACGGCAAGGTTGGCAGTCGTTGTCGTCTTTCCAACGCCGCCTTTGCCCGATGTGATGACTATTATCCTGCAGTCCATGCTTTCATCCTCCTATATCGCAGGCCACTCTGTGAGCAGCACTTCATTATCGTTAACGGTTATCACAACAGCCTTGCCCCATATATCAGAACTTTTGTCGATCAGTCCTACCTTACGCCCTATCCTTACCTGACCCGATTCAAATGATCTGGCTGAGACCGAAGCTGTTTCGTCACCCTTGCAGCCAGCGTGGACCAGACCTTTGAGTCTTCCCAGAACTACTATATGTCCGTTGGCAGAGATCTCTGATCCAACGTTCACATGCCCTGTGATTATCACATCCCCGTCATGCAGTATCTTCTGTCCTCCGCGCAGTGTTCCGGTATGCAGGAGAGTATTTGATCTTTTCCTTGCTGAAGGCTTTTCCTTCCTTGTTTTATTATCAATATCCCCGACAGTGATCCCCATTCTTCCCAGTGCTCCGGCTGTTTCCGGGTCAGTAACGATCCAGCTTATTACAGAACAGGCAGTCGGTTCGATAAAATATTTCCATATCTTGGCAACAAGCGCCGCCCCAAAGCTTCTGCCCTGCATGTCCATTACTACAGTGCTTCCTTCGAGAAGTACTTTAGCACTGGCTGTCAGTTCCTCAAATTCTTCAAGTATTTTTTTTTCACTAAGTTCCTCAGGAACTACGCATTGTAAAATCCCTGTCTGTATACCTTTAAGATGGACCATCATTGCCTGATGCACCTGCCTCTATTCTGTTCTAGGACTGCTGCTGACTGGTTCAGCATATTTATTTCCATTTATCAGAAAATTCAGGAGCTTCCCAACCATCGGTCCTGCTACTGCGCCGCCGCCCTTTCCTGCTTCTGCAATAACTACTACGGCATAGCGAGGGGCCTTTGCCGGAGCATATCCTGCAAACCATGCATGGTCTTCACCGTGGGCGTTCTGTGCCGTGCCTGTTTTTCCGGCGACCTGCACTCCGAACGAGCTGGCTCTCCTTCCTGTTCCGCTGCTTGTTACCTCAAGCAGCCCTTCCTGCATTATCTTAATTATCTCAGGTGATATATTTAAATCTCTGAACTCGATCTCAGCCTTTGAATTTATTCTTGGCTTAAGCATTTTACCGCCATTAGCTATAGCTGAATATGCTCTGACTAGCTGGATCGGCGTCATAAGAACATATCCCTGTCCTATCGAGTAGTTAACCGTATCTCCCCCGTACCAGTTCTCTTTTATCCTCTCTTTTTTCCATCCGGGACCTGCCAAAGTCCCTGATATTTCACCTATCAGGTCTATGCCGGTCTTCTCGCCTACGCCATATTTGGCGGCTGTCCTTATAAGCCTGTCTATACCAAGCCATGTTGCTGTCTGGTAAAAATATACGTCGCATGAATCCTTGAGTGCTCCCAGAATATTCTCCGGACCGTGCCCTGAGCGCTTCCAGCACCTGAACCGTCTGTCCCCCAGTTCAAAATATCCTGGACATCTCACTATTGTTTTTGTTGTAACAATTTTATTTTCAAGCACAGAGGAGGCTGTGACGATCTTAAAGGTAGATGCCGGTGGATATCCGCCTGAGATCGCCCGGTTCATCATCGGCCTTTCTTTATGATCAGTCAGAGCCGCCCATTCCCTATTTGAAATCCCCCATGTAAAGGGGTTGGGATCATAGCTTGGGGATGAATAAAGACATTTAACAGAACCGTCTTTTACATCCATGGCAACAATAGCCCCTCGAAAATTTCCCATCAGTTCTGCAGCATAACGCTGTGCAGAGAGATCGATCGTCAGGATCGAATCACTGCCTCTATGAGGCGGGCTGTAGGATATATCCCTGAGCTTTCTGCCCTTTGCATCTACTTCTATTACCTCTTCTCCTGGCAGACCGTGCAGATCTTCGTCATACCACGCTTCTATACCGTTCTTGCCTATCATGTCGCCCCCACGGTATGAGCTCTCTTTTCTTGCATCCAGCTCATCCTTGGTTATCTCTGCAACATACCCCACAGCATGGGCGGTAAAATTACCGGCCGGATATGTTCTTTTCCAGACAGGAGTAATAAACAGCGCCTCACTGAAATCTTTGTCTGTTATCAGTTCTGCCGCCTGGGCGAATGTAAGGTTAGATGCAACTGTTATAGCACGATAAGGTGCAGAATACTGCTTTTCAATAATCTTCTTCAGGTCTTCTTCACTGACCGGAATTCCATTTCTGATGAGTACAGATGAAACCAGTTTAATATTGTTCTCTCTCTGAAGGTCTATCGGGTATCCATTGACACTGAAAGTCCTTACGTTGGCAGCGAGAGGTGCTCCTTTGCAATCTGTTATCGTTCCTCTTGGCGGAGCGATCCTTATGATCCTAAGCCTGTTCTGAGATGCCAGCCTTACATATTCGTTTGCCTTGATTATCTGAAAAAAAAACAGACTCATAAGCAGCACCGCAACTGTAGACAATACCACAACCTGAAGAAACCTTATCCTTCTGTCAATGCTGAATCTTGCCTGGCCGTTAGACATTCCTGTCTGAAACCTTCCAGTAGATCAGTGAGAATATAATTACAAGCGGCACACCTAAAAGCTGCTGAACAAAGAACTGCCTCAATGCAACCTGGCTTGAAACTGTCCATAACGTAAAATGAGCTACTCCTGAAAAAACGACAGAGGCAATAAGTATAAATGCAAAAAAGGTGACACTCCTGCCCTGTGCAGGTATTTTATGCCAGATAAAACATGCGGCAGCAACGCTTCCAGCATCCAAAGCAGCTGTCATGCCAGGAAGATTCGTCCATCTGAAATCCCAGATCAGCCCCCCCGCAAACGCAGCCCATATGAGAAATATCTGTTTCTCTCTCTTCGTGCCTGGCAAAAGGGACATAAGCAGCAGGAGCATCAGAAAAACATTGGGGACAATAAAAAACCCCATTAAAAACACCTGGACAAAATCCTGCAATAACCAAACAGAAGCCAAATATATCATTTTATGTTATCCCCGCCTGAATAGACTTCAACGCTATAAAGCTGTGTCAGATGTGCACCTGCCTGGATCCTGATCGACTGGAAACCGTCCTTGCTTTCTTTGACACCAATTATGCGTCCTATAGGGATGCCGGGAGGCACATGCTTGCCCATAAGTGATGTCGATATCCCCATCCCGTTCTTAAGGCGTCTCTCCTCCGGGATATACAGGAGTGTAAGGTTGCCTTTGTCATCTCCGTTTATGACGCCGAGATCACGAGTCTCATCAACAGCTGCGGCTATAAGAAAAGAGGAGGATGTTATCATCTGCACCCAGGCATAGTTCTGACCTGCTCTTACTACACGGCCGATCAAAAAACCTTCCGAGGTCACAGCTGCTCCCTCTTTTATCCCGTCTTTCCTTCCTTTGTCAATTCTGAATTCATGCCACCAGTCGTCTGGGTATCTAAGCATTACCTTCGCCGCTACATTGCCCTCTTTGGGCACAAAAATCTTTATGCCCGATCTCTGCATCTCCTCGGACAAAGCTCTGTTTGTATGCTCAAGTTCAGTGACCCTCTCCTGAAGACTGGCTCTCTCAAGCACCCAGTTACTGCTGTACTTCAGTATGTTTCTTAGCTCTATTGCAGGTTTTTCAGGATAATAGAGGATACTGTTTACGCCATCAACAAAGGTAAAATGCAATTCAGGAAATGTTATCATGCTCCAAAGAACACAAAAACCGAGCAGCACGGATACTACTCCGTGCAGCCAAGGTTTAAGCTCTCTGTCAAGAATGTTCATTCCGACAGCACCTCCAAGATATTACCGAAAAGGGCATATCAATTTATATCAGCTGCCCTGTCTGTCTATAGTTATTGAGACTTTGCTCTTTTCTCTTGGGGTCTCCAGAATTTTACCGAGTCCTAACGCTACAGAGAAGAGAGGCTGCTCTGCAACATTGACCGGGACATTAAGTGCATCGGAAAAACGGAGGCTGAGTCCCCTTAAAAGAGCAGTCCCTCCGGAAAGGACTATCCCCTGATCAACAATGTCCCTTACAAGCTCTGGAGGCGTCTGCTCTACGGCAGAGCGTATAGTCTCCTCTATCTGTGCAACGACAGGTTCAAGGGCTTCACGCACCTCCACAGAGCTGAGACTTACTATCTTAGGCAGTCCGTCGACCAGATCCCGTCCTTTAACGTTCATTGTCAGTTCCTGTTCCATAGGCAGAGCCGAACCTATCGCTATCTTGATCTCTTCTGCGGTGCTTTCCCCTATAGCAAGCGTATAATTCTGGCGCATAAGGGATATTATTGCTTCGTCCAGCGAATTTCCGGCAACCCTCACTGCATGGTTAACAACTATGCCTCCTAGTGATATGACAGCCACCTCGCATGTTCCGCCGCCCATGTTGACCACTACGTTTCCCTGAGGTTCATTTATAGCTATTCCTATGCCGACTGCTGCCGCAATAGGATCTTCGACAACAATAGCTTCCTTGGCCCCCGCAGCAAGAGTAACTTCAACCACGGCTCTCTTTTCGACTTCTGTAACACATGCAGGCACACAGACCGCGACCTTGGGATACGAGAATAGGCTTCCAGCTCCTGTAATGTTCTTCATGTAATGTCTTATCATGTGCTCCGTCATCTCGAAGTCTGCAATAACTCCGTTAGCAAGAGGTCTGATCGTTTTAATGCCTATTGGGGTACGTCCTATCATTTTTTTAGCATCTGTGCCAAAGGCTATGATCTCTTTCTGGCCCTTCCTGTCAAGGTTCCTGACTGCTACAACTGACGGCTCGTTAACTACTATCCCCTTGGATTTCAAAAAAATAACCGTATTTACTGTTCCTATGTCTATCCCTATTTCATAATTGAACAAGTTAGGTCTGAACTTCAACACCATGCCACCCGCTTTCAAAAATTTCCCTGAAACCCAATTTTTATCTTAATATTATCTCATTTAAGAGTCCAGTATGCATCATGGAACTTGTGTAAGCTGGCCTCCGGCGGCGATATAGTGCCCCAGAAGTTCCACTCCGAGAAAATTAAGTCCTTTTCTAACATGCTCCGTTATAGCTATATCTTCACAGCTGGCTGAACTGCTGCCGTCAGGATGATTATGCAGGAGCACTACGCCGTATGCGTTAATTCGCACAGCTTTTCTGTAAAAGACAGGGATATCAAGGTAGGCTCCGCTCTGCCCGCCGTAGGAGATCTTATCTTCTTCTATAACTTTTCCGCCTGCGTCCAGGAATATTGCATATATCATCTCCCTGTCACAGAAACGCGTATCCTCCGCTATCTTTTCGAGCCTGACCTGCCATTGATCACAATTCCTAACTCCAAGAACAGCTATCCTTCTGCCCAGCTCGAGAACAGCGGCAAGTGTCGCCACCTTAGCTGAGTTCAGTCCCTTTTCTCTCATAAGTTCCTGCACACCTGCGCGGCAAAGCCCCTCAAGACCTCCCCATTCATTCAAAAGAGAGGCCGAAAACTCAAGAACATCCTCTCCCTTTCTTCCCGTTCTCAGAAGTATAGCAAGCAATTCCAGAACTGAAAGAGAAGAAGCTCCGTGAATCAGAAGTTTTTCTCGCGGTCTCTCTTCTTTTGGAAGATCCTTTATCCTCATATCGGCCTATGCCGGCCAATAGG
>JAQVPO010000057.1 GCA_028702015.1 Synergistaceae bacterium
CACAGCAGTGCCAACGCCACCGGCCTCGGATGCTAAGGCATCGGCAGAATTTTTCCTTATAACGCCTGATGCTGTTCAGGGTCTGCGTACATATGCTGATGCTCCTTTTGATCATGAACATGCCTATAAAGAGAGGACAAGCCGTAAAATATTAAGCTTGTCCTCTCTATGTGATCCTTCAGTCAGGTAATATAGTTCCGTGAATTTTTTATTCTGCTATCTTGAAAGGAACGATCGACTCAGGTGCCAGGACACGGAAGGTGAAGGTCTCAGTGATGAAGAAATTGACCTCGGTATTTGTGTGTGACTGGTAACCGATGGAGAAGTCCTGTCCTATTATAAGTTCGCTGCTGCCCTCTTTCATCGATACCAGCATTGATGTCTCGTACTGCGGTGACAGAACGATGCGTCCGTCATCGCCTAGCACGTCCTTGACTCTCTTGAGAAGCGGATAGCCCTTGGCAGATGTCCTTATCTTCGTCCAGAGCGGCAGTGTGCATACAAGGGCGTAGGGGCCTTCCATGGAACGGCTCCCCAGGGTCAGCATGGCTTCCACGAGAGCAGATATTATTGATTCGTCATCAAGCTTTATCTCTACCGGTTCGTTGTCCGCTTCAAGCTCAAGGCCGAGGATGCCGGCCTCTTCAAGTCCCTGGAAAACTGCAGTGTCTTCGAAGAGAGCTGCCTGACGCGCTGCTTCGATGACGGAGGTAAGGTCGACTGTTTTTGAATTTCTGCTTATGTCGTCAAGATCCCACATTGAAACGGTAAAGGGCACTCTTATCTCCACAAGAGGAAGGGATTCCCGGATACCATAATTGACACCCTCAACGGGAGACTCTTCTACCAGAGAGAGCGTACCTTCCGATACAGCATCACAGTTCCATCCTAGCGGACCTTTTACGTCAACTATTTTTCTGCCTGTAAGTATATTTTTAAGGACTGTCTGTGCCTGTTCATCAATTTCGTTCCATGCGGCCGGGAAAATTGGAGCCAGTGATCTTTTGAGAATATCCATTTTTATGTCCCCCTTTAAATTAGATAGCTTAGAGTTTGCCTATGCCAAGATCTGAAAGGTCTTTTTCAGCTGGTGCATCTTCGCCTGCTCCGCTTTCGTGCACTCCCAGCGGAGCTGCGGTAAAGAGATAATCTTTAAGTTCCTTGTCCCACTCGTCCATGTTGCGGCGGATCCACTCCACTAGCATGGCCGCATGTTCTTTTTCTTCATCCCTGTTATGGGCCATTATACGTTTGAGCTCTTCATCTGCTGCAGTTGCTACTCTCTGATTGTACCAGTCCACTGCTTCAAGCTCTTCGCGAAGGCTGGTGATAGCTCTCGATATATCGAGAGTCTTGCTGTCCATTTTTTCGTAAGGTTCTGCATAAGCCATAGCTATTACCCCTTTCGTTTTTTCAAATTAATTAAATTATTAGCAACTTTAATTCGTAACGATTATACCCCACAAGTTCTTTAAATCGCAAGGTGATATAGCGCTAAAGCTCCTTGAATGCTAGAATTACCGCCAGGTATATAATTGCAGATATCAAGACCTATGGAGGAAATAAGAATGCCCGAGTGTTCATGCAGTTTAAGTAAGATAAAAGATTTCAGGTCTGCAGTCCTAGTATCGGAAAGACTTTCGGAGAGGATCGTGTGGCTGACTTTGAAATGTCCTGAACTTGCGGAAGAAGTATGTCCCGGCCAGTGCGTGATGCTTTTCCCCGCAGAGGGTATGGATCCGCTCCTGGGGCGTCCGTTTGCAGTTGCATATACTGATGCTGAAAAAGGGGAAATATCAATATGCTACATGCTTTTGGGCAGGGGGACGGAAATGCTGAGCACTCTTTCTGCGGGAAGAGAGGTCAGGGTAAGAGGCCCGTTCGGTGTGCCTCTTAAAAGCATATCTGATAAGGTCTATATAGCGGCAGGGGGAGTAGGGATCGCCACCTTTATTTCATTTATAAGGAGTAATCCGGAAAAGATAGCAGATGTCTTTCTTGGAATTCCCGGAAAGGGTTATGAAAAATATGCTGCTGCGATATCAGAGCTTGTTCCTGATGTAAGGATATTTACAGATGACGGTTCCTTCGGGGAGGGAGACAGCATGTTTAAAACGCTGCCTGAAAAAATAGATGAGAACGCAGAGATATGGTCGTGCGGCCCTCCGGGGTTCCTGAAAGCAATGGAGGACCACTTCGCGGAACAGAAAGAGAAATTATATTTTTCGCTTGACAACAGGATGGCATGCGGCTACGGAGGCTGTATGGGCTGTGTTGTAGAAACCACTAACGGATTGAAAAGGATTTGTGTGGATCAATCTATTTTCCGGGCAGATGAGGTAATTTCACATGAAAATTGACATGTCAGTAAGCATAGGATCTCTGAACCTTGATTTCCCAGTAATCCCGGCATCAGGTGTATGGCCCTATGAAAAGGATTTCTGGAAATCTGACAGGCTTTGCGGAATAGGTGCGGTATGCACGAAAGCCATCAGTCTTCACGCGAAAAGGGGCAACAGCGGCATAAGACTGTGGGAGACTCCTGCGGGGGTACTTAACAGTATCGGGCTGCAAAATGTCGGTGCAGCTGCTTTTGTTGAAAAATATCTGCCAATGGCTGAGAACTGTCCCGTCCCCGTGATTGCCAATGTTGTTATGGAGAGTACGAAAGATACATCCGAAACGCTGAGGATACTTCAGGATACAGGAGTCCCTGCCGGAGCAGAACTTAATATCTCCTGTCCGAATGTTGACGGAGAGGGGATGGCATGGGGTACAGATCCTTTAAGTGCTGCAAAAGCTGTCAGGGCTGCAAGGAAGGTATGGAGGGGTGAGCTTTGGGTAAAAATGACCCCCCAGACTGCCTGTCCTGAAGATGTCGCTCGTGCGATAGAAGAAGAGGGCGCCGATGCCATAGTTGCTGCCAACACATGGCTTGGCATGGGGATGGACATGCAGAGAGGAAAACCGGCCTTTGACAGAGTCGTTGCCGGACTTTCCGGTCCTGCAGTTTTTCCTCTCGCATTGCGTCTTGTATGGCAGGTCTGCGGAGCTGTAAGCATCCCGGTCATAGGTTGCGGGGGGGTCGCAACTGCGTCAGACTGTGCTGCAATGATGCTTGCAGGAGCATCTGCTGTTGAGGTAGGCACTGCTTTTTTCAGAAATCTTGATACCGGAAAAGAAATTAGCGAGGGCCTTGAAAAGTATGTCAGACAGTACAGATGCACAAAGCTTGCGGGAATGAGAGGGCTGGCAAGAAAGTAAAACCTGTGCCGGCGTAACATTTTGGGCGTATTTACCAGACGTCGCTTTCCAGCACGTTTTTGAGCGCATGGATCACGTTGCTTTTTATTTCAGGGATCTCTTTCTCCATATCTTCAATAATTTTTTTTGCAGATAATCTTTTTGATTTTTCACTGTAGGGGCAGCATGCGCTTGTAACAGGAAGATTGAGCCTTGCCGCTTCAAGTGCGATCCGTCTTTCTTCGATGTAGACAAGGGGTCTGATGACCCTTACTTCTGTTCTGCTCATGAACATGTTAGGCTGATAACATTTGAACCTGCCGCCATAAAAAAGATTCAGTATGACTGTTTCAACTGCATCATCCTTATGGTGGCCGAGCGCGAGTACATTTGCCCCTGATTCTTTTGCATGGCTGGCAAGCATGCCCCTTCTTAGGTTTGCACAGAAGCTGCAGGGAGATCTTTCGTCTCTTTCTTTAATTATTTTGTATGTTGGGTGTTTAAAGGTGCTCAGGGTTATCCCAAGCTCATTCATGAATCCCTCAAGCATAGAAGTGTCCATTGTGCCGCCCGTCTGATCGATCAGGAATGCGGCCAAGTCAAATTTGACAGGACTCCTCCTGCGCAGCACAGCAAGCGCAAGCGACAATATAAGGCTGTCTTTGCCGCCGGAAAGGCCTATCATTATTCTGTCCCCTGGCATTATCATGCTATAATCACGGATAGCTTCACCAACAAAGCGCATAATTTTTTGCGATATTGAATATTTTTCGGTGAAATCTTCTTTCACGGGGATACCTCCCGGGACATCTTGTAATATAGTTTCATATCCTATCACAGATGGAGCAGAGTTTTATGAAAAAAATAAAAATAGTAATTGCTGACGGCAGCAATCTTTTCGTTGATGCACTCAAAATAATTCTTGAGAAGGATCCTGAGATAGCGTTAATGTCAGGCGCCAGCAGCGGAGTGGAAGCGCTTAGAAACTGTATAAACCTCCAGCCGGATTTAGTCGTGATAGGCGAGGTGCTGCCTGATCTTACCATAGTGGAAACAGCAAGAGAGATCAGGCGCAGTGTAAGGGGAATAAAGTTTTTATTCATGATCAAGGATGGAAGTTCTGATATGCTTTCACTCCTTGGCACTATGGATTCTGTAGGCGCAGTGAGGCAGAGCTGTGACATCCCTGAATTTCTGACGGCGCTTCACAGTGTTATGAAAGGTGAGCGATACATCAGTGCAGAAGTGATTGAACACCTGAAAAATCCTTTCTTTAAAGAGAGGGACGGCAATGACCCTCTGGAGCATATAACGCAGCGGGAACGTGAAATTCTCTATTGGATTGCACATGGAATGACAAACCAAGAGATATCAGAAAAAATGTTTCTTTCAGAGAAAACCATAAAAAACCATGTCAGTCATATCCTTAAAAAACTTGATCTCAGAGATCGCACCAAAGCTGCTGCTTTTGCCTGGAAAGAAGGGCTGCCGCTTATTCCTGAAGATTTTTTCACTCCGTCTAAAATGAATTGAACGTATTATGGCGCGGGACAAAGAAGTATACTTGTGATAGTATCTCTAGATATTTTTGTTATTAAATTCCCATTCCTCATCCGTTGTTCTTAAAGGAGGATGGACTTTGACAGTAAGAAAAAGTTTTACGATTTTTATCTGCATAGTAATAGTTTCAATAGTTAGTGTTCTTTTTCTGAGCATCGATTCAGCTACATTCGATGTCCTTGAAAATACAAATCCGATGCTGCTTTCCCTGGCTATACTTCTTGTAGTGCTGGGATGGTTTCTTGATGCCTGTAAATTTATTTTTCTTGCAAGGGCAGCGGGTGAATACCTTTCATTGAGGCAGACGATATCTGTAGTATGGATAAATTACTTCGGCAGTGCTATAACTCCAATGCAGAGCGGAGGAGGCCCCTTCCAGATATATCTCCTTTATAAATATGGTGTGTCGGTAGGTAAATCTATTGCTATTACTCTTGTCAGGACCCTTCAGGTAATCTTTCTGCTTGCCCTTGTAATTCCCTTCTCCATAGTCTCTGAGGCGGAATTTATAGAGAGACATGCCATGCTCAAATGGTTTGTAGTATATGTCCTGGTCTTTATTGTCCTTGCTTCTTTTATTCTTGTAATAAGTATAGTCAGACCGCAGTGGATAAAGAGATGGAGCAATGGTTTTCTGGTCAGGATGAAAAGACTGGGGATACTCAAGCCAAAACTTCTGCTTGGAGCGGCGCGATGGGCCAACAGAGAGATAGACAATTACAGCACAAACATACGTCTCTTCCGGTCAACAGGCAGGTACTGGTTTATGCTCTCCGTACTTACAGCTGTTGTTCACTTATGGATATACCTTTCAATAATGCCCTGTCTGATAATGGCTGCCGGTTTTAATGTTGAGTATATGCAGTGTATGCTGGCAGAATCACTGCTTCTTTTCCTTCTTTACTTCGTTCCTACTTTAGGCGGGAGCGGAGCAGCAGAAGGCGGAGCCGCCGCGGTATTCGGACTTTTTGTCCCATGGAACCTGGCAGGCGTAATGGCTGTTGCCTGGAGATTGGTTTCCGAATACTCAGGGATAGCTCTTGGTACTGTGATAGCAATCAGAATGCTTGGCTGGGGCGGGGCTGAAGAAGTAATGAAGGAAGAAACAGAGAGACTTGAAGATGCCAGTCAATAAAAAAATCAGCAGCATAGCTTTTAAATGCAGAGGTTTATTCTGGGCTCTTTTTGCCGCTTCCGCACTTGTCTTTCCCAGTTTTTTCGGATGGGAGCGTTTTACGGTTGGTCTGGTCATCGTAATTTCAGGTCAGCTGATCAGATTCTGGGCCGCTGGATACATACCCAAGTACAGGACCGAGAAGATCGGGGCGCCTATTCTTGTGACATGGGGCCCGTATAAATGGATAAGAAATCCGCTGTATGCAGGGAATTTTGTAATGGGACTAGGCTGGTCGCTAATGCTGGGCTGGATATGGGTAACGGCCTTTACCCTTGCTTTTCTCCTGCTTTACTGCTGTATTGTAATGCCTGCTGAAGAGGAATTCCTTGCCTCCAAATTCGGACCTCAGTATTTATCTTACAGAGATAAAGTCCCCTCTCTGTTTCCATATCCCAGAAACGGTTTTCCGGATGAGCAGTCCGCTTGTCAGCAGTTTGACAGAACAAGGGCCTGGGCTGAAGAGATCTATTCGATCAGAATTAATCTTCTGATCACGGTCATGGTTTCGGCAAAGCTCTATATCAGCTGTCTATAGCACGAAAAGATATTTCTGCAGATCCCTTCCTGATTTCTGAATATGCCGCAAGAGTGTTCAGGTCAATTATCATTCCGTCCTCGCCTGCTATGACTCTTGTCTGAGGCGTGGATATCATTTTTGCGTATTTTTCAGGTCCGGCTTCTATCATTACAACCCCCAGGTGAGTCATAAGTGCCAGTTCCGGGTGCAGCTTCTGCAGCAGATCGCCTGCGTCCTCGGCGGACATATGGTCAAGCCTTGGTTTTTTATTCGGGAAGGTCACGTTCAAAGAAACGAAAGAGCACTCTCTGTATCTTTCGGCCAGACTTTCAAGAGGCTTTGTGTCACTTATTATTCCCCATGTCCTGAGCCCGTCTTTGCGGAATATGTAGCCGAAACAATCCACGCCGTGATGGATGAGCATCACAGGTTCTGCAGAGACTCCCATGCCCAGGTCTGTTCTTTGCCCGTCCTTGGCTATTGCTACAGACCCGACCTTTTGTGCAATGTATCTGAGGAGCACCGGGCCAGAGCCTGCTGCTGAATCTTCGGGCAGCAGTACTGTTCCCTGTTTTTCAAAACCGCCTCCTGTCATTGCTTCTGCCGCCACATTTATGTCAGTGCTGTGATCAAGATGCCTGTGTGTCAGGATTATAGCCCTTAGCTTATGCGGGTCCAGGGATGGGACTGATCTGCACATGTGATAAAGTGATCCGGGCCCCGGGTCGATGACGCCGTTCAGACCTCCGTAGCTAAACCAAATGCCCCCGGTCTTTCTAATCTGTTTAAGCATAGTAAACCTTGCGCCGCCTGTACCCAGAAAACGCAGAAAGTTGTCGGGATAGGAAAAAGGTTCGTTCATATTATTTATTCCTCTAATCTTATTAGTATGCTGTTACCACCATTTGTACAGATATTCGCTTTCCCTCAGCAGTCTCCTTCTCTCATCGCAGTCGCTTATATAACTCCTCAGTTCCTTCCAGAAATTGGCGGAATGATCCATATGATGCATGTGGCACAGTTCATGTGCGATTACATATTCCAGGAGTTCCGGTGCAACAAGAGCCAGTTTCGTAGAGAAAGTAAGGCTTCCTTTTGCGGAACAGCTTCCCCAGATGGATTTGACTGTTTTTATGTTCACTGATGTTGGATTTACCTTGATCCTTCGTGTCCATACAGGGAGCAGACTGCACAAATCTTTATACAGAGCTCTTTTATACCATGCCTCAAAAGTTTCTCTTTCGTTACCTGAGACGTTTTCTGCTATTAAAAATATATTTTTCTCCAGTTTCAGTTTTTCTTTATCATCAGAAATGAAGCGTTTCAAGGGATATTCTAACCCTTTATAGAAGAATTTTTCGCCATTTTCATATCTGTG